>CALEIW010000118.1 GCA_937876055.1 uncultured euryarchaeote | reverse complement strand
GAAATCGATTTAGATACGGAAGAAGCCTCGATTACGATTACTATACCTAGCCTATCTTCAATTCAATTCTCTCCGAAAGTTATCGCAGCAGTTACCATCTCGGCCCTAATTCTTGGAGCAATCGTATTCTCCCTGTTTATGCAAGAAGACTCTTCATTCCAAGCAAGAACTCTTCATTATGGAGATAGTATGGAATTCAACATTTTGAGTTCCAGCATAGATGTCGAGGGCGACGACATGGTTGCGATATTCCGAGATGCTGCTTCTGGGCCTCTCGATGACGCTTGTGGAGAACTTTCGGCAAACATAGTCTCAGGAGTTGGAAGCATTAGTATTCGAAATGGAGATCCTGCGGCTATTATACATCCATCAGATAAGCAATATAGCGGCGCAGTGAATGCCTTGGATGCATTTGGAAGAACACATTTGACCGCTGAGAAAGTTATCGACCATGAGATGAATATAGACTTGAGTGGTAAGACTTGGAGAGATGAAGGGGAATGTGGAACTGTAGGTTGGATTTTGGATGACAATAACTTGGATATGACAACCAGAACTTGGACTGATATTGGAGATAAACAATTGATAAGAACAGGTACAGATTTGACGATTTTGGATTCGGAAAATCAAGCCACAAACCTAGAAGCCACAACTTTTGGGTTAGAATCGATTTCAGGATTAGGAGTGGTATCGTCCTACGTCTTCCTACCACTTACACCCCTAGATTTGCACGAATTCTTCGGCGATGAATCTTTGACTTCAGGCACAACATCTGAGGCAGGCTCGGAGTGGTCTTGGTCAGTAGGTAAAGAAATCAATGACAATGACCATGGTTTGGTATATCCAATTTCTATGTCTCATCCGGAATTTGATGCTTGTAATGGCCACATTACAATCAATATGTTGGTCAAGAGTAATGTCCCGTGGCCGGTAGAACAAACTGCCAATATCGTAATTGATAAGAGTCAAAAATCAAGTGACTGCGGCTTGATTGAAACATCCCTTTCCGACGCCGCAATCCCAGATGGACGAATTACAATTTCATTCTCAATGAGAGCCGTGAAAGGCGGAGTCACCTCTGGTTCAACGGCAATTGAATGGTTGGTGGATTACACCAGTAAACCAGGCCCCGGGGAAGATCGTCCAGGAACTAGTGCTCAGAGGTCATGGGGTGCTGCTATGCCAGATGAGAGTGCGATTAGGTCCTGGGATCTCGAGTCAGCCTTGGAGTGCACTCTTGCAAACTATTCCACAAGCGGTGTTGCCACCGCCATAGAAGAAGGCGGATATGTTTGGAGAGCATCAACCATCGCTGTCAACTCAAACATTCAATGGAATATGTCGTGGGTGACCGAAGATGAGAGAGCTGGTTGGACCGTTATTGAGGAAGAAAATGGTGGTTGTTCACTAATTGAAGATGAAAATATGGACGACGGAACAGTTCAATGGAATCGTAACGCTATACCAGAGACATTAACCATGAATTCATTGGAGTCTAGATTGCTCTCATCCTCTAGATATCCTGGATTGAACACTCACATCAATGACGGAAGTGGAGGATGGGATGCTGGAGTCGAATATGGTTACAGACTATCAGTAACACAAGAAAATGAAATCTTGGACCTAATTCCAATTAGTTTGGGAGAAGGTGCAGTCACCGTCAATGTAGAGAAATCTTGGACAGATGGAAATAACAGAAATCACGATGTTGTTTGTGTTATGGATGCTGAGAATGCAAGGCTACTAGGTTGGTATCATTTCTGGGCGCCTCCTAACTGATTCGGCACCGCCAATCTAGTCTGCTAAAGGCATCTGAATTGTTCGTCAGTGTCGGCACATTGAACAGCCCTCCGAGCGCCGTAGGCGCTCGTATGTCCGTTGATAGGGAGGTGAAGGATCTGCCTGAGGCAGGCTCAGCACCACTGATTATCGATGCGGAATTTACCGAGGTTGAGGACAAGGGTCTTCCAACCTTGGACAATGTGGATGAGATTAGTGCACCTCGCCCGAAGCATGCACTGGAACTACCAACATCTGAACCTACACCCGAGGGCAGGGCGAGGGTTGTTACCATCATCAATCAGAAAGGAGGAGTCGGAAAGACGACGAGTGTAATCAATATCGCTGCACAATTGGCCTTACGTGGACACAAGGTATTGGTTGTCGATGCAGATTCACAGGGCAATTGCGCAACAGGACTTGGAGTAAACAAGAGTCGAGTGAAAACCACCACTCGAGATCTAATTCTCAATCCAGAAAGTGCAGTGGAGAGTCGCCATGCGACCGCCGTTGATGGCGTTCACATAATCGTGGGAGATCGTTCTCTCGTTGGCCTGGAACAAGAGATGCTGAGACAACTTGGTAGAGAGCGAATGCTGTCGGAGGCATTAGCTCCACTTTTACCGCATTATGATGTTGTAATTATTGATACTCCTCCCTCATTGGGAATAGTGACAATCAATGCACTGGTAGCAAGTGATGGAATAATAATTCCAGTCCAGACGGAATATTTTGCCCTCGAGGGCTTAGCCATGTTGGCGGGGACAATTAGAGAGGTAAGAGGACTTCTAAATCCTAGATTAGGAGTTGATGGAGTGATGCTAACTATGCATGCTCCAACTACACTTAATCAACAGGTTGCGAGCGAAGTCAAAGAGACATTCCCAGAATTACTAATCGAGCCAGCAATCCGACGCAATATCAAGTTGGCAGAAGCACCCAGCCATGGCATACCAATCCATCTTCATGACCCTAACAGCAATGGTGGCCAAGACTACCAGCAAGTTTCCAGTGTGCTCGAATCACGTTGGGGGCTCTGAGTTTGTCTGATCCAGTTGATACACCCCATGTAGCTGTGCTATGGATGATTTTCGGAAGTCTTTGCTTTGGTACGATGAATGCCTTGGTCAAGTACACCAGCGGTTTGGAAGGAATCGATGTTTGGATGATTATCTTGGTTCGTTCAGCCGTCATAGCATTCGCAGTCGCTGGCTTTGCTGCAAGTCGTGGAATTTCCCTGAAGATCAATGATCCGAAAACAATGTTCCTTCGTTGTGCTGTAGGCCTAACAGCGATGATTCTCTATTTTTCGTCATTAGCGAAAATTCCACTCGGGCAAGCTGTAACCCTGCAATATACTGCGCCTTTGTTTGTAGCATTACTTTCGGGAAGAATAATTGCTGAGAAGGTACAGCCTTCTGTGATCGCCCTCGTAATTACTGCATTTACAGGAATTGTTCTGATTGTATCGCCCAACCTAGATTCAGTTGAGCCGTATGCCTTGCTTGCACTTGGCTCAGGTTTCTTTGCTGCTTTAGCGTATATTCACGTCAGAGAATTGAGAAAGACAGATTCTGCCACCTCAGTTGTATTTTGGTTCGCAGTTTTTTCAGTCGCAGGCTCAACTATTCAGGCCGCTCCAGATTTGCTTAGTCTGGACCTCCATACCTTTGTCGCATTGGTCGGTGTTGGTATTGGAGCAGGTGGAGGTCAGGTTGGGATTACTATGGCTTATCACAAAGCAAACGCAGCTTGGGTAAGTGCCTTTTCCTATGGTACTGTGCTGATCGCGACAATGTATGGCTTCTTTTTGTTCGATGAGGCGCTCAGTATTGCTGATTGGGCTGGTGGAATACTGATTGTTGGTTCGGGAATCGCTTTGATTTTCCTAGCACCGCCAGCACAACCTCTGGATAAATCAAGTCAACATTAAAAACAGCCCACTCTTCAGATAAATGATGGAAATCACCATTATTTGGGCAGCTTTCTTTGTTCTTGGGGCTGGCTTAGGTTATCCGATAATGGTTTATTCAAAGAATCGAGGCCTAATTCCTTGGGTGTTGATTCCTCTAATTGGTTACTCAATTCCATTATTCACAATAGGTCCTCATCCGATTATTCTCGGGCTATATCTGCCACTAGCTGCTTACCTGCTATATGTTGGTCAGATGGTGATTCGTAATCCGAGTGCAATCAATGAATTCTGGCTAGAATTAGCGAAGAAAAATGAATAATTTCTTCTGACAAAATTTCTTCATTGTTATTCTCCGGTTCAACCAATGTATGGAAGAGAGATTCGCTGATAACCTTCCTTGGCCATATCACCTTATTCCTGTTTTAACAGGACTGATTGGGCTCCTTATCGGAAGTTATCTAATCGAGCCTTACGGAGCATTAGCGAAGACCACTTTTCCTGCAATATGCCTGATAATTGGTGGCTTTGGTGGATTGATATTGTTAGGTAACATATCTGACAAAAAAGAGAACGATGAATCATAGGGTACCCTTTGATTCACTCAAAAAATTCTGAGATATCTTCCAGTGACTTACGATCTATATCAGGCACCTGTGCATCATCTGCAGGATACCCAACCGGCATCAACAGCATCGCATGCTCGTGATCGGGTCGTTGCAAAATTTCACCCAAAAATCCCATTGGGGAAGGAGTGTGGGTAAGCGTTACCAATCCCATATTCTGAACTGCAGCAATAAACAATCCAGCAGCGATTCCACAGGATTCCTGAGAATAGTAAGTTGGCCCCCATTCTCCATTATCTCGTAGCCGCTTATTTTGCCTAAACAGGACGATTACCCAAGGAGCATCGGTGATGTGTTCTTTGACAGCGTCGGTTCCCAAGGGAGCGAGAACTTCAGACCATGCTTCCGGCATCCGTTCAGAGTAGGTTTTCCTCTCCTCCTCTTCGGCTGCTTGGCGAATCTTCAGTTTCAATTCTTGATTAGAAATCGCTACGAATGTCCATGGTTGTAAATGAGCTCCAGAAGGCGCGGTTCCAGCGGTTTTGATTGCCGCTTCAATCAACGAGCGCGACACATCGCGTGTTGAGAAATGCCGCGTAGTTCGTCGTTTATTCATTTCTTGATAGAATGAATCTGCTCGCGAAATCATCTCCTTCGGAGTCAATTCCTCGAAGACCAAATCGATGAATCCCGACTCATCATTGGCCTTTGCCATAGCAATCGCTCAGTCACGTCGAGCCATCAAGGCTGCCATCGATAGGCCTGCTACAGTTGCTGGGGCTAGAAATCCGGGAAGGAATCCCTCTTCCTCTTCTTGACAATCGGTTGAAGGTCCACCCCAAGTGCCGTTGTCAAACCAGCAATCAGACCAAACTTTCCATCCGAAGCCTGACTCTGGAACTGTCTCGGTGCTGTCATCGCTTCGGGTTATGTCGAAGCGCCAATTGGCATATGTTGCGTAATCGTCAATGAGTACGGATCCAGTGAAGGTAAGTCCGTCTCCAGAATCAACTAACTCGGTCTTTTGCGGCGGCCAGCAAATACCTGTGTTGATGCAAACCTGGGTAATCCATTCGATTTTGCTAATGTTGTTCCCTTCATCCAGCGTAACAGAGATTTGGAATTCGG
>CALEIW010000117.1 GCA_937876055.1 uncultured euryarchaeote | reverse complement strand
TAGTGATTCTCCTCCAGCGTCGAGGACATAGGTCGAAATGCCTTCTTGATGCCATTCAGTTAGCGTCTCTGCTAATCCTCCACCCATGTCAAAAATTCCTTGTGTGACCTCATCTAATACTCCAATTGGTGGAACCGGTCTTTTGAGGATGGCTTTGATTTGACCGGCGATTGAACGTTCATCTGGTCTTACGCCTGATAGTGTTTCACCATTGAACCAGATTCTCCTGTCTGGCCCTGGTCCTCCACACAGATGCAAAGTTATGTCGGTATCCCGTCTAATTCCGTGCGAGACAAAAAGCGCAGCATTTACCGCTCTGACCAATACATCCGTTCTGCCCGAACCGCCAGCCAAGTCATTCAGGTTCAATTTGCCCGAACTAGGCGCTAGATGGCCAATAATGGCGAAGCGCCTTTGCAATCAATCACCTCATATCTAGGTCTAAATCATCGACATCCATCATCGATTGCATTTGCTTTCTCATGCGCCTATCTCCTTTCATACCACGCATCATTTTCTTACTACGATTCCATTGGTTGAGTAGTTCTTTGACATCTTTCTCGGTTGTGCCTGAACCTCTTGCAATTCTTCTAATTCTTTGTGACTTTAACACAAGAGGTTCATCTTTTTCATGTTGAGTCATCGAATCCATAATAACTCGATACTTAGCTAGATTACCTTGCATCTGCTTCTTTTGTCCAGCGGACATAGAGCCCATTCCAAACATTCCGTCGGGTAGGTGTGAAAGTATTCGATCTACGGTGCCTATTTTACTCATCATCTCCATCTGAGTATACATATCTGTGAGTGTAAATCGACCCGACATTAGGCGCTGAGTAAGACGAATTGCTTCTTCCTGATCTAGGTCTTCGGGTGCAAGGTCAATCAGACCTTTGATGTCACCCATTCCAAGTAATCTGGAGATAAATCGGTCAGATTCGAATTTCTCGAGATCTTCAACTCTCTCTCCTTCACCAACGAAGACTATTGGAGCCCCTGTAACGGAAACTGCGCTTAATGCTCCACCACCTCTAGCAGTACCGTCTAGTTTGGTGACTATTGTGCCAGTGACTCCGACCAAATCATGGAATGTTTGTGCAACAGGACCTGCTGCTTGACCCACCTGTGCATCAATTACAAGGAATCGTTCTGTAGCGTTAGCAATCTCTGCTATTCTTACCAATTCATCTCTTAATTCATCATCAAGGCTGTCTCGGCCTGCAGTATCGATGATTACAACATCAGCTGTCCCTACAGCCTTGATTCCGTTTCTAACAATAGTAGCGGCGTCTTTTTCATCTGGCTCACCATACACTTCAACTGGTGAATCTTCGAGTAGTTGTTGTAATTGGGCGTAGGCACCGGGACGGTGAACATCAGCTTCGATTACCGCTACCTTGACTCCGTGTTTTCTTCTCCACCATTCGGCAACTTTTGCGGTCGTTGTGGTTTTTCCTTGACCATAAAGTCCGACCATCAGTACTGTTTCATTGTGTGGTTTAATTTCACGGGCAGGGCCAAGTAACCTAACTAACTCGGTGTAAATTAGATTCATTGCATGAGTGTCGAGCTTTACACCTGGACGAGGCTCCTCCTCCATTAATCGGCGCTCGATACGTTCAGTCAACTCCTTGGCCTGTCTGACATTGAAATCGGCTTCCAATAATGCTCTGCGGAGAGAACGTGTCAATTCACGTACAGTTTCCTTGTCTACCTCTCGCTTACCCTTGAGTAAGCCAACGGAGCCGAGGATTCTACGCTTCAGACCCTCGAGTGCCATGTGCCTTGGGTCCAAAGCGTGTGGTTTGAACGTTATCCGCAATAATCGATATGCTTAGACTCTAGGTAAACTTTGAAACTATGTAATTTTGATTATATTCCTATATTCTTCAAGGGTGGAACTGATAGCATAAGTGACGTCGGACAATCATGGCTGAGCCCCCCATTGAGATGTGGGAGATGCAGCTTGCATTTGCAATAGGATTGTTGGGAATATATGCCGGTTGGCGTGGTACAATAGCCAAAATGACAGGATTTTACGATTTATCAGGAGCATTCAAGACGCTATTGTTTGGCTTAGTTGCAGGCGTCTTGATTGCTTTTTTCATAGATTCTCTTATTCTTGACCCGATACGATTAGCGACGGTCAATATCATTGAGGTTTCAGTAATCGCTTTAGTCATAGGAATGGCCGAATCAGCATTTGTGCTTTTTTTGCTAGGTCGTCCCAGAACTGTTGGATTAAGGGCTAGTGCACCGTATGGTTGGACTCTAGGTCTTGGTTTTGGCGCGATGCGTTCTGCCCACCTAAATGTAAGATTATTTGATCCGATTGTATGGGATGGTACAACCGGATTCCAACCGTTGAATATCGCTATGGCATGTGTATTGACTTTGACCACGTGTATTGGCCATGCTTCTATAGCAA
>CALEIW010000116.1 GCA_937876055.1 uncultured euryarchaeote | reverse complement strand
CTAAACCCGTAACTCCATTTAGTGAATCATGTGAAGCATAAAAATTGCTTGCAGCCAAAAAACCTGAAAAAGTCACCGGGTAGGTTGCTCCAGGAGATAGAGATGCTGATTCGGAAGGTTCACAGCCAACTGGTTGTAAATTATCAAATTGCATCGATTTATCACCGAATTCAGAACTTATGCTAGCACTATCGGTTGAAAAGTCTACTTCAATACCACCTGAGCCCCAGTTCGTGGTTTCTGGGCCTAAACAACCTGCGAGCGTCATTGACAAAACAAGAACTAGTGCCAAAACCGCCCTTCGCATATTAAAGCAAGAGAGGGTTTAGTTTGATAACTCTTCTATTGAATTTAACAAGTGAATCAATAATTGGCGCAGAGAGAGGGATTCGAACCCCCGCGTCTGAAAGACAGTGGATTTCAAGTCCACCGCACTACCGGGCTATGCGATCTCTGCAACAAGCCGCCGTGCAAGTCCCCATATGAGTGGTTTTCCCTTTGAAGTGGAAAATTATTTTTCGTCATTCGACTTACTGCTTACGTTTATCGCAATTGCAGCAAGTCCTAATGCTAATAATGCAGATAATCCAAACACAAGTGTTGGGCTGACTGCTAACCAGTCATCTGAATCGTCATTAGAACTCTCAATAAGACCAATGTCTTCTGCCAACATTTCGATATCTGAGATGAAGTCTTCAGGATTCCATTGATCTCCAGTCCAAGCCACCCTAGGTTTGCGTTCTTGGTCTAGAATAAATGTGGTAGTAGAATGTCCTACATTGTATTCTTCTTCAACCTCAACTTCGACACAAGAAAGCATAGTGTCTTCTGGCCAGTCATAGCCATCATCACACATACAGTGTTTCGAAGCGCCTGAACCCATTTCCCAACCATGCCCATCACATACTTGGCCATTCTGTTGGTCTATCGAATTTTGAACCGCCCCGGGAATTGGTATGTCAGAATCATTAGTAGTATTTCTTGCCCATGCAATATGCTTTGGCTCAGAAATTGAATCAACACCTAGCATTGAATATTCCCAAGTGGTAGAAGTATCATTCCAAGTATGCAGTTCCCAGTACCACGAAGAATTGTCTTGAGATGGGTCTTCATCATTAAAAGAAGAGAAAAAGTGACCGAACTGGGCATGATTCGTAGAGGAGTAATTGATTCCTGCACCATCAAATGCACCTGTGGTTAGATGCCAAGCGGTGAAATTCTCTTCAAAACTAAATTTCTGAGTTGTATTTTCAGGATAGACTACTGAAATACTTGGGCCATCGTCTTCCGATGGGCTAACTAGTAGGCCTTCATTGGCATTTGAAGCAAGATAAGCGATATGTGGGTTTTCTTGAGAATCAAC
>CALEIW010000115.1 GCA_937876055.1 uncultured euryarchaeote | reverse complement strand
TCAGACGCAGCAGCAACAATCGTTGGTGCATTAACCGGGACAAGCACCACTACAACTTACATTGAGTCTGCAGCAGGTGTTGAAGAAGGTGGAAAGACTGGATTAGTGGCAGTCACAGTTGGTGTTCTAATGCTATCTGGATTATTCCTATCCGGACTATTCCAGGCTATTCCACAATTCGCAATGGCTACAGCACTAATCGTTGTAGGTTCTCTTATGATGAAGCAAGTAGCGGATATCGAGTGGGATAATTTGGAAATGGCAATACCAGCGTTCCTAACAATGGTACTGATGCCATTCACATTCTCAATCGCTGCCGGAATTGCTTGGGGTGTAATAGCCTACGTAGCTATTCAAATCATGGCAGGTAAGGCTCAAGAAGTGAACATGGTAATGTGGATAATCTTCGCATTAATGTCAATGTTCTACCTCGGCCCAGGAGACGAGACCACTATCGAGTGGATTCTCAGCAACCTAAATTGAGTTGAATAACACAACAAAACTCTAAGGAGAAATCCTTAGAGCACACGAACTTTGGAGCGAATAGCATGTCTGATGATTTGACGCAAAAGTTGAGGGACGCCGTTCGGACGGTACCGGATTTCCCAATTGAGGGAATCATGTTCCGGGACATCACACCTGTCCTGTCCGACGGCACCCTCCTCTCTGCTACAACAGATCTATTCATTGAGAGGATGAATGAAGCGGGTTGGAAACCCGAAGCAATAGTCGGCCCAGAAGCTAGAGGCTTCATCTTCGGGGCTTTACTCGCCGCAGAATTAGGAATCTCATTTGTTCCAGTCCGTAAGCCAGGTAAACTCCCCGCATCGAAGATGAGAGTCGATTACTCTCTCGAGTATGGAACAAATTCATTGGAGATGCACGAGGACGCGTTGAAGCCGGGAGAAAGAGCAGTAATAGTCGACGATCTTCTAGCAACAGGCGGCACGGTAAACGCCTGTGTTGAACTCTGTCAGAAAGCAGGAGCGGAAGTAGTCGGCGCCCTATTTGTAATCGAGTTGGACGGACTAGATGGAAAGGACGCGATATCACCCGTACCGAGCATTTCACTCTTGGACTTCCCTGCCTAATCGGCATCAACGCCCCGATTCTTTCATAGCATCACCGGCTTTGCCATAGGAGGATTATCATGGCCGAGAAGTCGCCACCACCACCCCCTCCAAGAAAGAAGGGCGGCGCTCCACCCCCTCCGCCAGGCCCTCCACCGGGGAATAAGAAAGCTCCACCTCCTCCGCCAGGCCCCCCACCAGGGAAAAAGAAAGCACCACCACCTCCGAAGAAGAAAACCTCCTCTGAAGCAGATATTAGACAACAAATAGCCAAAGCCGTTGAAGCAGAGGATTTTGAACTCGCGGCCAAACTAAAGAAGAAGCTACCAAGCACTCCTAAGAAGAAAGGCAATCCACCAGGAAAAAGGAAACCATCGCCTCCTCCAAAGCGCAAGCGCCCCGCGCCCGAAGGAAAGAAACCGGCAACAAAAGGCCGGAAAAAACCCCCGGCAAAGCGCGGGCCACCTCCGAAGGGAAAACCCAAAGCCCCACCTACAAAGAAGCCGAAAGGTAAACCAAAATCCCGCCCGGCCCGCAAAAAGAAAAAGCGCCGCCGCCTCCGAATTAAGTTGGGCCTTCGCGAATCAGAAATTTCAGATGAAAGCGACCGATACAAAGACGAAGTCGGTTGGACATCGGCGGGGACTGTCTTGGATGATTTAGAAGACACTCGTCCCAAAGAACCAGAAGTCATCACTCACCAATGTTCGATGTGTGGTTCAATCTTACAAATTCCAAAACCAAAGCGCGACAGATACAAAGTACAGTGCGCATACCCTGAATGTGGCCATGCTGACATGATTGGCGTTTGAATCAAACAAGCAGCAGCATCCTGCGAGTCGCAGCGAGCAACAATACCACAACAAGAACAACCCTGACAGCTCTCTGTGGAATCAAATCTGCACCTAATCTAGAACCGATAAACGCACCAATTAGTACCGCAGAACCGAATGGAGCGAGAGTATCAGTTTCAACCAACCAATCTCCAGAGAGGTAGGAACCAGTCAGGGCAGCAGCGGAATTAACCCAAATGAACAGAGCCGCGGTTGCTGCTGCTGCTTTTGGTGTGGCCCACCGCTTCAATAAGAGAAGCGGCGAAAGAAAAATTCCTCCACCAACCCCAACAATTCCACTAACTAAACCGATGCCGGCCCCAGCCGGTACTGCCTGAGAAACCGGAAACCTCTCTGTAGAACCCTCATCAAATTCAGAATCGGCTTTGAATAATCTAAACGAAGCCCAAACAAGAGTGATCGATAGCAACGTATCATACAGAACACCCTCAACCAACAAATATCCCCCAACAAATGCCATGGGTATACTTGCAATTACGAAGAGACCGGTCATTCTAGGGATGTGGTGCCCTGCCCTTTGGTAATGATAGAAAGCAATAGCAGCGACAATTAGATTCAGACTCCATGCGTGTTGCTTCAACCAAAGTTCTTCCATAGTTGCAAACGAGGTCAAAGAAAGTATTGCCAAATATCCAGAAGCGCCACCATGACCGACTGAGGAGTAGAGGGCTGCGACCACCAACAAAGCGAGCGCAATCAACGCTTCCTCAGTACCCAGCACGCACTCAGGAGGTGGGAATAACACTTCAACGAGGCGGTGTCTGGCGAACCATGGAGAAGGGCGTCTCTCTCGAGCGAGCAATCGAATTAGCCCTACAATATCCATTACCAAAACACTCCGAAACCATCTCATTAGATGCTGGAAGAGGGAGAGTCTTAGCGTCGGCATTAGCATCGAAAGTAGACGATCCTCGATTCGATAACTCAGCAATGGACGGGTTTGCAGTAATTGCCTCAGATTGCCAAAGCCCTAGTGCAGAATTGACTATTGTTGGAACAAGCCAGACAGGAGGAAAAACCCCTCCATCGATAACCTCTGGCCAAGCATGCAGAATCATGACAGGAGCTCCTCTACCGGAAGGAGCAGATGCAATTGTAATGGTCGAAGACACTGAAGTAAACCAAGACCAAGTAACCATCAACGGACCAGCAAGGACTGGATATATTCGAAAGAGAGCAGAGAATCTTTCGATAGGACAAGAAGCACTACCCGCAGGCACTCTTCTTTCTTCTGCAAGCATTGCATTAGCAGGGACAATGGGGCACGGAAAAGTCGAGGCAATCAATAAACCAAGAATCGCTATTCTATCGACTGGAGATGAGTTAGTTCAACCAGGAACAGACCTTGTACCCGGACAAATCTACGAATCCAATTCTCACGCCCTCGCCTCATTGGTAGAATCGATGGGCTGCGAAGCAGTAAGACACGAATCAGCGAACGATTCAATGGATGAATTGAGAACAACACTGGACGCATTATCGTCTTGCGATGCAATCCTCACCAGCGGCGGTGTTAGCATGGGTGAATGGGATCTTGTTCGGAAAATTATGGAAGAAGAAGGCGACATATCATTCTGGAGAATGAAGCTCAGACCAGGGGGTCCACCACTATTTGGAACATGGAAAGGAACGCCTTTGTTTGGCCTTCCAGGAAACCCAGTGAGCAGCCTCGTTGTATTCCACGTTCTTGTCGCACCTTGGATATCACAGTCACTCGGATATCACTCCGAAATGGGCCCAAGACTAAGTCAGAGAGTTTCAGTAATACTCGAAGAAAATGTTTCAGGCGCACCCGGAAAACTATGCCTAAGAAGAATCCGTATTAGGTCTGTAAACGGACAACTACTCGCCACAACCCACACACACCAGGGGAGTGGAAACATGCACAGCATGGTCGCCCATAACGGCCTCACTCTTCTCCCTCCTGATAACGACGGTAAAGCGGGCGAGGTCATAGATGCACTATGGCTCCTCTAGAGAACATCCTCAAGATTGCAATCCCGAGAACACCACTTAGAGTGAAGAGAATCATTGACGAGACTCCTTCAGACGATATTGCCACGCGGATAATGACAGTTGAGAGTACAAATCCTGTGTTTCGGGCGAGATTACCGAAGTCGGTGTAGAACCAATAGGAGATTAGCAATATCAGGATATCCGCCAGTATCAGGAAGGTGAAGAAGTCAAGGAAAAATATGGCACGATCAACCGAACCCCCTCCTTCTTGTACCGCATTAATCCAACCTACCAAAGAGAACGCCGCGATAGAGATGAACACAATCAGCATTACATTTGCAACGACCATCTTTGTAGTAATGAAAGCCGTAAGATCATCACTCAGAACACCTTCACCATCACTCTTTGAACTGATTTTATGATAGGTCAATGAAGTGTAAAATAAAGCAAGGAACGCCGCACACTCAACCAACAGGAAGCCAACATCATCGTTGATTTCCCATCCTTCGGAATCACCAACCTCAGAGAGTCGCTTGAGTATATCTCGGACAACAAGTAGGGTAGCGATTTCGTATTGCTTTCCAACAGAGGATGAAAAAGAATCGGGAATTGTTCGAATTAGTTGGTACACCTCGTAAACCAACAGAATTGAGAATGGCGTGTATAGTGCCGAAAGAGGAGACCGAACTAATTCTACAGAGTCTCCTAATATCTCAATTCTTCCGGAGCTATGCAGTGCCCACAAACTCAGATGCACGAGAAAACCGAAGATGGCTAGTACTATCGCACCACGTCTAACGATATCGTCAGACTCATCGCCCATTGTGGCGCGAAAACCCCTTTCAATTGCAGTTCTCATATCCTTACTCCGAAAAACTTCCACATTTAATTATGGATTTTTTTAAACAATACACTTTTTGTCATTCTAAACAGCATATCATAAACTCATCAATTGACCCAGAGCCGTGAACAACTTCGAAATCGCAGTTGGCTTATTTGGTGCAATAGCATTGGTGCTGTCGGCAATATTGCTGAACAAACAAAGAAAATCCTCCAAGAAAACAACATCCAAGGACCCATGGGGTAGTAAGGATGGAAGGAAACAAAATTCAGATTACTTCTACATCGATCAATGACCAATTATCTGCATTAACAATACATGACTTCAAGGACAATCTCTCCCACCAACGACTACTGTAGGGGGCGCAAGACTTGTCTGGGAGAAGGAAGAATAGTGCCGCAAACGACGACTGGATAATCGTCAAAGGAGCGCGCACTCACAACCTTCGAGACATAGATGTAGAGATCCCTAGAGGAAAATTCGTAGTCATTTCTGGAGTCTCTGGCTCGGGGAAATCTAGTCTAGCATTCGACACCCTATACGCAGAGGGCCAACGGAGGTATGTTGAGTCACTATCCTCCTACGCCAGACAATTTCTTGGTCAGATGAAAAAGCCCGACTGTGACAGTATTGAGGGACTTTCTCCCGCAATCAGCATAGACCAAAAACAAGGTAGTCACAATCCAAGATCAACAGTAGCAACAGTAACTGAAATCATGGATTATCTGAGGTTGCTTTGGGCTAGAATCGGCCTTCCTCACTGCCCCGAATGTGGCAAAGAAGTAGCTAGAAGGACAGTACAGGAAATAGTCGATGACGTTTTGTGGAGGTTTGAAGGCCATGCAATTTCAATTTGGTCTCCCGCGATTCGTGCAAGGAAAGGAACTCATGCCGATTTATTCAACGCACTAGTGGAACAAGGCTACCTACACGGGAGGGTAAACGGCCGAGATGCAGAATTCGAAGACCCACCAACTTTGGAGAAGAATCTCAGACACGACATAGATGTAAGAGTCGACAGATTGCGACTATCTAGAGCCTCAAAGCAGAGACTGACTGAGGCAATATCAGAAGGAATGCGAATCGGCGGTGGCGCAGTAGCCGTAGAGAGTCTAGAAGCACCAGTCGCAGGCCCCGAGGACAATCCCAAAGAACAGAAATATCAAACACAAATCGGTGAAACAATATCCTACACTGAGGAATTTGCCTGTCCGGAACACGGGTCATTTCTTCCTGAAATGAGCCCACGAGTTTTCTCATTCAACAACCCATTAGGTGCCTGCCCATCTTGTCAGGGATTAGGTGTACAGAGAGAATTCTCCTCAGATCTAGTGATCGATAGATTGGCGACTGTAGAAGAAGGGTGCATACGCCCATTCCGAACTTCAATGATGTCAGGATGGTATCGCTCTCAGATGACACAAGTTTGCGAGCATTATGGAATACCATCAGAGGTACCATTTGGAGAATTAGATGAAGATGCAAAGGATATACTTCTGCACGGTAGCGGAAGTACGGCCATCAATTTCCAATTCAATTCCGATAAAGGATCATCATACAATATGACGAGGCCATGGGAAGGGGTATTCGCAAGGATTCGGAGAACCTACACAGAGACCTCCTCAGACAGAACACGCTCACGACTAGCCTCCTACATGACTGATGAACATTGTATGGAATGCAATGGAAGAAAGCTAAACAATGCTGTAAGCGGAGTCACTGTTGGCGAAGTCACTCTTCCAGATTTTTCCTCCTGCAGTGTAATCGAGGCTCTTGCAGTCGTCCAAAATTGGCGCTTAGGAAATGTAGACGATACTTGGGATAAATTGGAAAGAGATGTGCCCGAAACAGATATTGTAAATTTGGTCAAGCACCTTGATGAAAGGAATCTATTCATCGGCAAGGAAATCATCAAAGAAATTGAAGCTAGATTACGATTCCTCGCTTTAGTCGGGTTGGACTATCTTACCTTAGACAGAAGAGCAAACACACTCTCTGGTGGAGAATCTCAAAGAATTCGCTTAGCAACGCAAATCGGCACCAGACTTACCGGCGTAATGTATGTCCTCGATGAACCTTCGATCGGCCTTCATGCTAGAGATAACGACAGACTGCTGGAAACGCTTCGAGAACTTACAGAACTAGGAAACACACTCTTGGTGGTCGAGCACGACGAAGCCACGCTTAGGCAAGCCGATTGGCTAGTCGATATTGGAGTAGGGGCAGGAAAAGAAGGCGGAGAGGTCGTGGCCAACGGCTCTCTCAAGACTTTACTTTCTTCCAAAGAAAGCATGACTGCGGCCTACCTCTCAGGAAGAAAATCCATACCACTTCCAGAAGATTCAGCAAGCCCCGATGCCGAAAGAATGCTTACAATCCGAGGGGCTAGACAAAACAACTTGAGAGATTTAGACGTCGAAATACCACTAGGGTGTATGATCGCGGTAACTGGTGTATCCGGCTCTGGGAAATCTTCCCTAGTAACCGGAACCCTTGCCCCAGCCCTGTTGCGAGAATTACACGGAGCCGATGTTTCTCCAGGGAGCCATGATCGGCTTGAAGGTACAGAGCATATTGACAAAACAATAGTCATCGACCAGTCTCCAATCGGCAGAACCCCTCGTTCTAACGCAGGAACATACACTGGGGCATTTACTCCAATTCGGGAATTATTCGCCGAGACAAAACTCTCACGCGAGAGAGGCTATGGGGCAGGGCATTTTTCCTTCAACGTAAAGGGAGGAAGATGCGAGGCTTGCAAAGGAGCAGGCTCAATGAAATTGGAAATGAACTTCCTCCCTGATGTCTGGGTGACTTGTGATATTTGCAAAGGGAAGAGGTACACACGCGAAACGTTGGAAGTCAAGTGGCGCGGTAAAACGATTTTTGACATTCTCGAAATGCCCGTAGAAGAAGCGTCAAAATTCTTCGCTAATCAGAAGAAAATCCATAGAATACTTTCCACCCTTGAGGATGTGGGTTTGGGTTACATCCGCCTAGGCCAACCAGCAACTACTCTATCTGGAGGCGAAGCACAGAGAGTAAAACTCGCAACAGAACTTCACCGTCCGGCTAGGAAACACACGGTGTATATCCTCGACGAACCGACAACAGGTTTGGCAATGTCAGACGTACACCAATTAATCGAGGTTCTACTAAGACTACGTAGAAACGGCCACACCGTTATCATAATCGAACATCATTTGGATGTCGTAAAGTGTGCCGATTGGGTACTTGATCTTGGACCAGAAGGAGGCGAACGCGGTGGAGCAATCGTAGCCGAAGGAACCCCTCAACAAGTAGCAAAAAGTAAGGCGAGCTTTACTGGAAAGCATCTGAAAGAACTAGTCTAGCAGTCATTTAACGACTCTAGTGCAAACGAGACATGTAACGCAGTTCCCAAGGGCAAAGCGTCTTCATCTACCTTGAATTGAGGTGTGTGCACATTGTATATGCAACCCTTATCTGGATTATTCACACCAAGGACAACAAAGCACCCCTTTGTTTTCTGAGTGTAGAAAGCAAAGTCCTCTCCTCCCATAACAGGCGCTAACTCGTTGACATTTTCCTCACCAATCAGCGATTCAGCAACGCCTTTGGCAAAATCCCAAGTGCCAGGATCATTGTATGTTGGAGGATAATCGTTACCCGGAAATGCAACATCCACTACACAGCCATTAGCCTGACCCACAAGTTCACAAATTTCTGAGACCCTCGTTTGCAAACGCCTCAAACCCTCCATTGTCAACGATCGAACAGTCCCCTTTATCGCAACAGATTCCGGAATTACGTTGTGCGCATCTCCACCATTTACTGCAGTCACACTTACTACTGCAGACTCCAAAGGGTCCGTCTCTCGGGAAACGATACTCTGGAGAGAATCGATTATTCTAGAAGAGGCGAGAACTGGGTCCACGCAAAAGTGAGGAGAAGCGGCGTGGCCGCCAACACCTTTCACTTCAATATCCATAAAACTGGCAGCCGCCAAAAACGAACCCGCTCTAGAACCCACTTGCCCTGTAGGCATTCTAGGCCAGACATGCAATCCGAATATACGCTCAACTTCCGGATTTTCTAATGCGCCTT
>CALEIW010000114.1 GCA_937876055.1 uncultured euryarchaeote | reverse complement strand
TTCAGCATCCTCTGAAGTTGCCCAAGATGTATTCCATGTGGGTGAGGTTTGATTTCTTCAACCACCCTTGGTAATTTTTCTGTGGTCCTTATCCAATGTCCTCGATCAATTATTTCTCCATCCGCGTCACGCACAATTAGTTGGATCGTAGCGTGCGGGTTGACAATACTCGTCATACGGAGATATTGGTGAACGGATTGCCTTCCTCGCTGATATTTTGCCTTCATCACGGTTTTTATCTTCAGGCCGCTTACAACCTCCTCACCACCCTCAAACCAAACATCTCTAATTTCATTAGATTTGGTGGCCTTATTCTTTCTAGTGTCTAGACCAAGATCAACGTGTACAGCCGAACTATCAGACTTGATTTTCGAAATTACATGAGTCTTCGAGCCCGTTGTCAATTGACTGTACATCACAACTCCTGTGATTCCAATTCCTTGCTGACCGCGAGTTTGTCTTATTGCATGAAATCGCGACCCTAGCAAGAACTTCCCAAACACATTCTCAACAGAATTTCTTGGAATACCTGGGCCATTATCTTGGCAAATTAACTCCAGTTTGTCAGCTTTGAGTTTGTTTATCTCGACCTTAATCGTGGGTAGGATTCTAGCTTCTTCACAAGCATCGAGTGAGTTGTCAACCGCTTCCTTAACGGCAGTAATCACGGCTCTCTGAAGGGTGTCGAAGCCTAGGAAATGCTTGTTCTTCTCGAAGAATTCACTAATCGAAATCTGCTTTTGTTTACTTGCAATATTCTCTGCATCTGCCATCGCGACTACCCCCTCCAGGTCCTCCCATAGTCCGAATGACAAGGGGCCTGCTTGTGGTCGAGGCCGCCCGAGTGCTCAGGGCCTTTAACTCTGTTCAAACAAATCCGGATACCACGCAGTAATCTTTCCAGTGAATGCACTGGCCATTACAGTCAGAGGGCTTGCTAGGTACAATTTTCCTGGTCCAGAGCGACCTTGGAAATTACGATTTATCGCCGATACAGTAACTTGCTCTTCTAGATCTGAAACCCCTGGTCCAGCGCCAATACAAGCCCCACATCCAGGATCGATTAGTTTGACGCCAGCGCGTTCAAACAACTCACTCCATCCATTTCGCGCTGACAAATCTTTGACTGCCTTCGACCCAAATTGAATGTAACAATCTACACCTTCCGCTACCGTCAATCCAGCATCTAGAGCCGCCTTCGTAACCATTGCGTAGTATGCGAAATCATCGTCCTTACCTGCTGTACATGAGCCAGCATATGCAATATCAATCTCGACATCTCCTAGATCTTCGATGTATGCTCCGTTTGTAGGGTCGGATGGAATCCCTGCATCAGGGTCTCCGGGATGTGCTACCATGGGTCGAATTGCAGACAAATCAATCGTATGTACACCCCCGTGGTAAACAGCATTCTCATCAGGAAGAACGAAGGCAGAGCGAATCTCAACTTCAGTCAAATCCTGACGTCTTGCCATTAACCACTCAACAGTCAAATCATCCGGCTCACAAATTCCAGTCTTCGCCGAACACTCTGTTGCCATGTTGCAAAGAGTTGCTCTTTCATCCATTGAAAGAGATGCTAATCCGGGGCCACCAAATTCCATTGAACGGTCGAGGGTGTCCGACTGTGCAGCGTACTTCCAAAGGATATGCAGAATTACATCCTTTGCAGTACACCCCGGATCTAAACTTCCGACTAATTCGAATCGAATACTCTCTGGAACTTTTACGAATGCGAATTGATTGTGTACCAAGTTAGCGTACTCAGTTGAACCAACTCCGTATGTCAGAGCATTGCTCGCACCACCCATGCAAGTGTGACTATCTGTAGCTTGAATGAAGTCGCCAACATCGATGAATTCCTCTCGGGCGACTTGGTGACATATACCTGGACTAACTCCATTCACCGCGGAATAATCTCGTACTCCTGTGTGCTTCTGGAAAGCGACTTGCAAATCGCGCAAGATCTGAATCTTGTCCTCAAATCGAGCGAACCTTGCAACTCCCGTTGCATACAAAAGATGGTCTTCAAAGACTGCAAATTTAGGCGGATTCGGTAATGAATAATCATCGCCATATTCAGCAGCTAGGAAATTATGAACTTGAGCGGTAGTAAACTCGTGCGAATATCCGCCATCGACTTGCGCAAGCACAGCGTCTCCGGGCTTGACATAACCACGCAGACCGTTCTGTCCGAGCAATTTGTTGGAAATCATCTTCTCAGCCATTGTCATAGGAGTAGGCTCATCACTTACTGCAGGTAACTCAACATCGCCTGCCTTCATTCTCTTAGCGAATGGAAAGATTCCACCATTCTCTACAATTAGTTTGGTCACTGGATCGTATTTTCCTGTGAACTCTTCTAGGTCAATACTCGCTCCATTCTGTAACCGTTCAAGCATTGAATGATCGCCCATTAACTGACCGAGATTGATGTTATTCCTCTCGTGAATAGGGGCAAAGGATGCGGCGATGACAATTCGAATTCCCGACCATCTTTCACATTGAGCGGCGGTCTCTCTACTACTTCCGGTTCCCTTTCGATGGCCGCTAACAATTACTTCGAACCCACCATCCATCAATGCTCGCGACTCAAAGACACGACGGCCTTCATGCATAAGTCCTGCATAGGCATTCTCTGCAAGTATAGCAGGGTCATGATCAAAGCACACCCAAGCCGGAGTCATTACGTCGGTGTTGATATCGTCGAGTAAGTCATCGACGGACAAATCTTCCATCCTTAATTCGAGACCTTCATACAATTGTTTTCGAATCAAATCCAAGTCTTTTGTCAAAAATAGAACCCTTTTGTTTGGGCTAAGACTGACTTTGGAAGGAGGCCAAGACTGCATACCAACAACTCTCGCTTGCTTAACGCCAAGGTCTGTTGCTATTTCACCGTTGGTGCAAGTAAGAGCAGGCTAGCAGACCTTCATTTAGAGACATTTTATAATACCTACAAGGTTTAAATAGGAAGTCCATTGCGAATATTTTACCTTTCGGGTCGAAAGGGGTGATTAAGAAATGTCAGAATATCTCGTAGAAGACACTGTCAAATGTGATGAATGTGGTTCAAGAAATCTAGACCGCGACGAAAATCGTGGTGAAATTGTGTGCCAAGATTGTGGGCTTGTCCTCGAAGACAAGGTTATCGATCAAGGAGCCGAATGGCGCGTGTTTAGCCCTGAGCAAGGAGACCAGCGTGCACGTACTGGTGCTCCAATGACTGTAATGCTTCACGACAAGGGTCTTTCCACCGATATTGATTGGCAGAACAAGGACTACTCAGGAAAGACCATCTCTTCCAGATACCGCTCCCAATTCTACCGAATGAGAAAGTGGCAGAAGCGATCTCGAGTAAGCAATGCAACAGAGCGAAACCTCGCAATGGCTCTTGCAGAATTGGATAGAATGGCCAGCCGCCTAGACCTTCCAAAGAGTATCCGAGAGACTGCAGCTGTCAACTACAAGAAAGCGGTCGAGAAGAGACTCATTCGTGGTCGCTCGATTGAAGGTGTAGCAGCAGCATCCCTGTATGCTGCTTGCCGCCAGTGCAACAATCCACGAACTCTCGACGAAATCGGTGATGCTAGCAGAACCGGTAGAAAGGAAATCGGTCGTACATACAGATTCATGGTTCGTGAATTGAAGATGAAGATTCCACCAACCAAGCCTGAGGATTACATTCCTCGATTCTGTTCAGGCCTTGACCTAGATGCCGAGGTACAAGCCAAGGCATACGAATTGATTCAGAAGGCCCAAGAAAAGGAACTAACCAGCGGCCGAGGCCCAACTGGTATCGCGGCTTCAATCATTTACATCGCATCTGTTCTTTGTGGTAAGCGCAGAACTCAGCGAGAGGTTGCTGAAGTGGCTGGTGTCACTGAGGTTACAATCCGAAATAGGTACAAGGAACTCATCCAGAACCTAAACATCGAACTAGAGATTTGAGTCGGTCCAAATGGCCAGACGGGAAGGCAATGCCTTAGTCTGGCAGAAAACCGATGAAAGGCTCAAGGAAGCGGTGCGTGAAGCGTTTGAGATTGCACCGCTACCTAATCCACCTCTTGAATTACCGGATTTCCCTGCAATCTCTCCTACCGATTCCGAATCATTAGTTAGGCAGGCGGCAGGAATCTTCGCTATCGACCGTCAAGGATTCAATATGCGTTTAGCTGAGGTTTGCGAGATACATCTACCGGATTATGTCCGTCGCTCAATAGACCCCATGGAGGCAGAATCAGAATGGCTAGCATCCAACTCGGAAGCAATTGCAGAGAGGGTACTTGCGCTTCAGACTAGAGAATGGTTAGCAGTTGCATTAGATGAAAATGTACCAGATACAGATAGGTGGTATCTTGGGTCAAGCTTGCTAGTAGGTCTAGCATTGGGCGGTACAGAAGTTGCTAGAGATGATTGCTACTATTTGCTTGAAGCAATCGCTTATGCTGTTACTCCTGGGAATTTACCATATTCGAATATCGCTGGCCATCATCAAATTGCATGGACTCCCGAGATGTCGACCAATAATCCACTTCCTCCTCACCCTGCGGGTGTAATGGCCGCAACGACAATTCTCGATACACTATCGATGAAACCAGAATCTTCAGATAAGATTCTGCCAAAATGGCTGGAGAATCTTTCTGTCTCACTACTTCTATGTCCGACATTAGCAATCCCTTCCCGCGTTATTGACGCTCTTGGGCAAACTGAAGATGACAGCAGCCCATATGTGAGAGCAGGATTGCAAATGCTTACGCATTCACCAGAAGAAGCAACAGATATTCTCGTCGCATCTGCAGATCATCGCTCAGTAGGCACTAGAAGAACGGTAGCAGAAAATCTCTCTCGAATCCATTCTCAAGAAGCAACACTCGCTCTTACCTTGGCCGACCGATTATCATCTGAGACGGATGAATCAATACAGACACTCTGCGCCTCATTTGTAGGAGGATTAGCCCGCTTTTTCGAAGAAGAATTCGTTGTGAGGGCACAATCGATTCTTGCCAATGGAAATCAAAAAGCAACACAAAGGCTAGTCGAATCAGGACTTCGCGACTATCTCTCAACTAACCCAACAGACCCGGCCCAACTTCTTTCCTCGGCTTGGCTTTCTTCTTCCGAAATTGGTCGCTCTCGAGTAGGAAATCTGATCGTCGAGCAGGCTAGAGTTTCTCCTGAAGCATTCCAAACAACTTGTGAAACTATCAAGCAAGCCAACCTAGAATCTTACGATAAGTTGGCCTACTGGGTTGAGATGAGAAGTCCTGAGGCCTATCAATTACTGTAGAAAATCAGGAACAACCGGTCGTGGCGCCGCAGGCATTGCACTTCAGGCAAGTACCATTGCGAACCATCTGACTACTTCCACAATCATCGCAGATGTCTCCAGTGAAGCCACGCTCACGAGCCATCCTACGTATTCGAGAATCTTCGTCCTCAGATGGAGCAACTGCATTCAAAGTCAACTGCACATCTCTCTTTTCTCCTTGAGATCTTACCAATCCTTCTTCTGTTTGCTCTGGTCTGCTTATTGATGTCGACACCATATCTTCAGCAGAGACGTGAGCCAGGTCTTCACGGTCTAGATATTGAATTGCTAATTCGCGGAATATGTAATCGACAATTGATGTTGACATCTTAACTCGGCCACTACCGCCGGTTACCATTCCACTCGGGTCGAACTTCTGGAAAGTGAACGACTTGACGAATGCATCCAGGGGAACACCGTATTGTAATCCAATTGACACTGCTATCGCGAATTGATTCAGTAGAGATCTCCAGGCCGCACCCTCTTTCGAGGTTGTAATCATAATCTCACCCAAACGACCGTCATCATAGTTGCTTGAAGATAGGTAAACTGTGTGCCCACCAACTCTAGCCTTCATTGTACTAGATGATCTGACATCAGGCAGAGGTCTTCTTGTTGCGATGTAATTGTGGACAAATTGTTCGGCCACAACTGTAGCTGCTGGAGCAGGTATTGGAAGGGCTTCGGCAGTTTGCTCTACCATCTTGTGAACAACAGTAACTGCCTCATCTTCCTCTTCCTCATCTAGAGATGTGGCGTCAACTAACTGATTCATCAATGGTTGACTGAGTTTACTTCCATCTCGATAAATTGCACACGCCTTAATCATGGTATCATAAC
>CALEIW010000113.1 GCA_937876055.1 uncultured euryarchaeote | reverse complement strand
GGTCAAAGGGGCTGGGTTTAGGTCCCAGTGCGTAGTGCTTCGCAGGTTCAAATCCTGTCCCCTGCACCATAATCGTCCCATAATTCGCCACATCTTTGATAAACAGTGGATAATTGTATTATCCACATGACCAGACTAGATGTACTAACTGCCAGCATATTGCTAATTGTAGCCTCTCTCTCGGGATGTATTACCGAAGAACTGGTTGATGATATCCTGGGATGTATGGATGAGAACGCCGCCAACTACGAAGAAAATGCCACTACTGAATTAGTAGGTGACTGTATCTACATGGCTACCGCGGAGACTTTCATGGAAGCCATGACTGACGTAGGGAGCATCGAGGATATACTAGAAGACACTCCCAAGGCCGGATACTCTCAGTCGATTTCATCGAGCGAATGGAACCAGGATTTGGGGATGCAGATGGACGTCGAGATAGAGGACATCGTAATGGCGGATCTTAATACCGACTCAGTCTACGTTCACAACTCAATTTCGATTGCAGGACTATTGCAAATTGAATACACCCATGTGCAGGTCGGCGAGGTTGTCAATATCCACCTGTTGATGGGTGGTATGATGGCACAAGGAGATGCAACACAATCCGTCTCCCAAACCCGTGATGCAACCCCCAATGTTTTGGAGGTAATCGCAGAACAGGCCGGACTCTTCTCTGGCGAAGATGATGACGGCGAAGATGATGTTGGACCGGTCGTATCTGATGGTATTCCAGAAGACGCAGTAATTACAATCACCATGAGCGATGATATGGAATCCCAGACCATGACAATGGAGTATACCGAGGATGGCGCTGAGATCACTACGACTATTCACATAGATCAGAATCAAGACCTTGTTTCCATGAGCGTGGAAAGCGACAACGGCTCTGCGACCTCATCACTAACGTATGAGGTGATGTGGGGAGATGCAATAGTCATCGAGGTGGATGACACACTTCCAAGAACCTCGATTCCAGTTTGGTTTGATTCTGGGATATTCAACGATGTTAACGACCACGATGACCACGGTGATGACGACTCAGAAGAGATGTTCCCATGCGATGGCGGGAATACTTGGATCCCTTGGGATTGGGTGAATGACGGCTATGAAGATTGCGAGGACGGTTCCGATGAGTACGATGATGATGGATCAGATTCCGATAACGAGCCAGAAATGTGGATGTGTGACAA
>CALEIW010000112.1 GCA_937876055.1 uncultured euryarchaeote | reverse complement strand
CAATGAACCGTTACCTAATTCAATATCAGACACTTCGAAATCAATCAATGCTCTAGGAGACACTTCTCGAGTAGAATTATGCTCCAGTGTCGGACTAAACGCCAATGGCGAAAGGCTCGTCACCATAAGAATGGCAAATAGGGCTAGAGGTGACAGATTACGCATGGATAACAAAGTTCTGCGATATCGGTTCGGGTATGAAGGTTCGGTCACAGCGTGCGCCGCCCTACGGGCGGCATTAGACTAGTTTTTGGTGAATCGTTGAGGTGTTTAGGAACGCGTCCGTAATGTTGTTCAATCTATGAAGGCCTTATGTTGACCTCAAGGTGCGACGGCCATATGGCTAGGCGTGCAAACCCCTTATTCCCACGCTTTGTTCTAGCCATCATTGTTCTCGGACAAGTCACAATTGCACCGATTATTGGATTTTCACTGACTTATCTATTGTCGATAAATAACGAGGGTGATCAACTCTCATTTGATATCGATTTGGCGGCTCTGGATTGGATCATTGTTGCTGGATTAATGTATGGTTCACTTTCATTACTATTGGCCCTTATTGCTGGCGCATATTCTCCGGCAAGCGTTGCAGACAGGGGAGGTTGGTTGACGGTTCTAGGCCTAAGAAGGAACGTCAATACACCTGAGTTAATTGATAGAGCGAGACTAAATTTGCAAAGAAGCCCCTATGGTAAAATGGCACGTTTGGTAAGTAGTAAAACCGACACATATGATTTGTTTTCAATCCATGGAGGATTACAAATTCTAGCTCTCCCTATTCAGGTCGCATTAATCGCAATTCCTCTGATAATTATGGAGGGCATACCTGAAAGGTTTGTTGAACCCGAACGTGCATTTGAATTGGGTATGGTTGGTTATTTCATCGCTCTTTGGTTTGGGCTCAGAATACAGCCTATTTACTCAAGGCATCTAATTGGAATAGCCGCTTATTTTAGAAAAATTCTTGCAAGAATCTCAAAATTTTCTTGGATACTTCCTATCATTATTTTCTGGATTATTGCAAGAGTCATGCTACAGTTATCGCTGGAGAGACTTGACGTGGATTATCAAGCCTGGCATAATGTTCAACTTGAGGCTGTTTTAATGAAATCAATTATGCCAGCAGACCAAATTCCAGATGCAGCAATAATTGATTTTCTCGTGGCTATTTCTGTTCTTCCTGTTGCCGTTTTTACTACCATTTCAGTCCTCGCTGGAGCACATGATATGCCCGATTGGATGCGAGACCCAGAAGAGAAACTTGAGAACCTGAACCAAAATTTGCTGGAAGAGGAAAGTTCAACCAACATAGATACGCAGAGTTCTGATGAAATCTCTGAAGAATTTCCACCATGGCGTCGCACTACCAATCGTACAGAGAGCGATGAATCCGATAATGAATCGAATGAAGATGAAAGTCGCATGATTGATTTGCCATTTGGATTATTTGACGACTAATCTACGATTGGAAAAATCCTCTCAACGCCCGTATTAAGGAAACACCATCCGGTAGCCAAAATCATTCCGAAAAGGAACGGGTGAGGTCCGGCAATGTATAGCCCAATTGCGGCAAAAATTACTAATCCAAGTACCAGTTTGTAATCCATCTTGCCAGAGCCAAAGGAAAAAATTGTGAATCCAATGACAAAGTGAAGAAGTATGCTGATTCCAGACAAAGTTTCACCATCTCAATTGTCACGAAGATCTGTTAAGACCTTCTCAACTCGATCCATACCTCTTGAGATGTCTTCTCGACCGATGGTGTATGCAAATCTAAGGTGCCCTTCTCCAGCCTCACCAAAAGCTGAACCTGGACTACAAAGAACCCCTCCTTCGAGAAGTGCCATTGCAATTTGTTCACTGTTCATTCCTGGCACCTCGACCTTAGGAAACACATAGAATGCTCCAGTTGGAATATGGCAAGAAACTCCTTCCATTGCATTTAGCCTATCACAAATTAGATCTCTTCTGGCCTTGAATTCTTCACACATTTTTGCGGGATAGTCTGGAGCCTTTTCCATCGCTTCTAAGACAGCATATTGCATAGCATCGTTACTACAAGCAGTGACATAATACTGCATCTTTGTTATGTGGCTCATCGCCTCTAAATTTTCAGAGAGGATGTATCCAATTCTCCAACCTGTCATTGCGAAGGTTTTGGAGAAGGAATTTATCATTATGACTTTGTCATAACCAGCTCCAAGGAAGGAAACGTGTTCACAATCGTAGACTATTCTGTCATAGACTTCATCGGTAATTACCCATAGATCATTTCGCTCTGCAAAATCAAGTAATTCATCACGTTCTTCCGAGGTGACATTTCCTCCTGTGGGATTGCTTGGGAAATTATACAAAATTGCTACAGTATTTTCATTTACTCGTTCCTCTAAATCCTCAATCTTTGGCACAAATCCATTCTCAAACCTGCAGGGATAAAGCGAGGGTTGACCTCCACAAATCACCACATCTGGAGGGTATAATGGAAAGTAGGGTTCTGGAATTAATACTTCATCTCCAGGGTCGACTAGTGCGAGGAAAATATCCAGTAATGCATTTGTTCCACTCATTGTAATGCAGACATTAGTTTCATCAAGTTCTGGAGAAAGATAGTGCCATGTTTCAGCTATCTTTTGTCTTAATTCAGGTAGGCCTGCAGTTGTTGTATATTTGTTGCGGCCTTCTCGCATTGCTTTTTCGAAAGCGTCTATGGCCAAATCAGGCGGCTGGAAGTCTGGTTCCCCTAAACCAAATTGAACCGAATCATCGCCGGCCATGTCGAACATACGGCGAACTCCAGTTGGACGTATGCTGTTCGCCCGTTCCGAAAACCGCACCATGACCTACGGAGGATAGAATGAGCATTTGAACTAACACCCTCGAATCCTTCGGATTCGTAGATATAGGGAGAAATTAACATGAATTATTTTTGGTGTTAATTTTCAGAGTCGAGTAACTCTGCTTCTACAACTTCCTCAATCTCATCATCTGAACGCATTCTGATTAGAACCAATGAAGCGACCCAAGCCAATGCAACGATAACAACAATTCCAATTGCGATTGGTGGGATTGCTAGTGATTCAGAAGAAGAACCTGTACCCTCGATTTCGAAGAATACCGGTAGTGAATGCATAGCACCTGCAACTGCATGAACCTCAACTGTATGATTGCCTGATGCCAGTTTATCTGGATCCAATAGAATGTTCCACAAGAACGGAGTTAGAGCGCCTACCTCACTTGGAGTGGAGGAGTAAGTTGTTTCCATCCATTCTCCTCCATCAATTCGATATTCTACTCGGTCAATGCTTCCTTCTTGACCCCAAGCATGACCGGTCAAATTGATCACCTCACCAGAGGAAAGATTGAGTCTGTGATTCTGTAATGTTGGTTCGATTAGTGGAGTTTGTCCACTGTCTCTAAGGAAAATTGCAAGTTCAACAGCGGCCAAAGCATCGACCATACCATATCCAAATTCTCTATTCCAATACGGGTCGACTTCTGGGGCGCTGGCTTCTCCCCGTAATTCAGATGTATGTTTGAGAACTTCTTTGATTTGTAATGGGGTCAGGTTTTCGTTTGCCTCCCAAACCAACGCTACGATTCCAGTTACCGCTGGAGCCGCATAAGAGGTTCCACTACCTCTTCCAGTGTAGGTGTTCTGGGATGCATCTCCACCAAGGAAATTATTGCACCCTCCACTGGACACACATCCCTCGGCTTGAATTATATTAGTACCCGGTGCACTAATTTCTGGAATTAACTCGTTCACCGGATTACCATCACCATTGTCCTTACGGGGCCCTCTAGATGAATATCCAGCAATGGTGTCGTCAGATCTATCAACAGTATTCTGATCATCGGTTGATGCCACAGTAATTGAAAGAGAAGATGCGCTCATTCCAGATAGCCCATCATTGTCCTCGCCGTCATTACCCGCAGCGTTAGAAACAGCTACTCCTAATTCCATGGCTTCATCGAGAATTCTACTATGCATGTCAGTTCCATCCGAACCCCCGTTCTCATGGCTGGTTATTCCCCAAGAAAGAGAGATTATGTCGATTCCATAACTCTCTTCTTGTACTCCAGGCCACGCATCATCCCGATGGTCGATAATCCACTGTAGGCCATTCATGGCTGATTCATAAAATTCCTGTTCAAGAAGATAATTTTCGAATGGCCCCGCGCCAACATCTGTCCCTATTCGTACGTCTACTAAGCCAGCATCTGGTGCTGAACCGTAGAAATCGGATTGGGAGCCATCCGACTCAATACCTGTTGCACTAGCCATACCCATACATGCAGTCCCGTGCTGATTACCATCATCAGGATCGAATGAACCATCATCTTCCCGGCCTCCTGCAAGGATGCACTGTGGGTCTGAATGTACGAAGCAAA
>CALEIW010000111.1 GCA_937876055.1 uncultured euryarchaeote | reverse complement strand
ACGAATTAGAGTTAATCTTAGAACTAACTGCAGATTATGAAGGAATGGCTAATTCTTGCGAGGATGGAAATGCAGATGATGCCTGTAGCGATATACCTGAGCAATGTTATTTGAGTGCGACTGGCCAATGCCATGACTGGAGAATTGGACATGGACTAACCAATGTTGATGCTGCAGTGGCATTAGCGAGAACACTCGAACTGATGAGAGATCAGGATGGAAATGGAATCGTTGACCATCCAGAATATAACGTATGGGATGCATGGGAAATATATGAAAATATGATGACTGAGAAAACTATCAGCCTAGATACCGACCGTGTAAGACACTCTTGGAAAGGTGATTGGAATCACTTTAACAACGGTGATGTCGGAGCACTATATTATACCGAAGACTCTCATTATGTTTGGATTCCTAATGGTACCACTAGACTGGAAGCGATGTTTACTGCAACGGAATTTGAATTAGATTCACTTCAAGCAGGTTCTATACAATTAGAAATTGACCTAGGAGAAGATGGTAGTAATGACCAAGGACAAGGAAATAGAATTGCAGATACTTGGTATTACGACTTAGATGTTGATTCCTCTCATTGGGGCAAGTGGACACACTTTGATGTATCAGGCCAGGCTATGACAATACTTGGAATTGTTGAAGACCAAGAATTCTTCGAATCACGTATTCCATATACGGTTGACGTCATTTTAACACTAGATCTGGATTCTCCTGTTGATATTTCATTTGAACAAAGACCTGACTTTTATTCAGATTTAGACCCAACATCCCCTTCAGATGAGTATGATTCTTCGATGGATGGGATGCTAACCTTTACCAGAAATGTCTATGATCAACAAACCATAGTTGGAATGATTACTCCAAAATTAGCTAATGATGATTCTTCTTCAGAAGGGTTTTTCTCAGCACTAGGCAATCCATTTGCAGAGCATGGAATAATTATGACCATGTTTAGTATAATCATACTTCTTTCAGCCGCAGGTGTGGGTTATGTAATTCGTTCATCAAAGGAAACGAGTGATGATAAGGATTACCAAGTTAGCGTTGAGGCTGAGTTAATCGATGAAGATTGATTATTCCTCTTCACATTTTATCATTGCTTGAAGGTACTTACCTGCGCCAAAAGAAACTCCTCCCTGAGGTTTCCATCCCTTAGAAATAAAATTCGAGACTTTGGCAATCAATCCTGATTCTTTATCTAAAATGTTCCAGTTCATCAGACCATGGTCTACTGGCTGCAAGGTTTCATCTGAGATAATAGTATATTTCATGATTCAACAATAATTCGACAATGTATAAAGAAAGTTACATTTCTGAATCAATTCTTTGTTGTGCCAGTTCAATGTAATCCGGATTTATATCATAACCAATGAAATTTCTACCTGTTTGCTTAGCTGCACAAGCAGTGGAACCTGATCCGATAAATGGGTCCAAGACAATATCTCCTTTGAATGAA
>CALEIW010000110.1 GCA_937876055.1 uncultured euryarchaeote | reverse complement strand
AAGTGAGAATAGGTCTGATCTCTCGCAAGGTTTGGATGTGCATCCGGAGTATCCGCATATGCTTGAACGGTAATCGTGTCAAGGCCTCCGTCGCTTGATTGTACTGCATTCAATACTCTTGAATGACGTTCATTTCTGTGCTTCAAATATCGTGTCAATAATCTCCTCGGATTAGCAACCATAGGACCGTGACCGGGAAATAGAAGTGAAGGGTCTAAGTCTCTCAAACGTTCTAATCCCGCAAGATATTCATTCATGTTTCCATCCGAGGATGGAACTAGAATTGTGCCAAATAAGACAGCATTATCTCCACTTACAATTCCTGCTTCACCAACCAAACAAATGTGTCCTGGACAATGACCATGCGTCTCGATAACGCTCCATTTTTCATCATCAATCTCGATTATATCTCCCTCTCCGAGAGTTCTGTCTGATTCACATTTTGGCAATACCGCAAGTGTCTCTTTACTAGCAAAAATAGGTGCTTGATAAAATTTTGAAATCTTCGATAAATCACCTATATGGTCAGGATGCTTGTGAGTAAACACAGTTGCAATAATCTTACTTCCAGACTCCTCTATTTCAGCTACTTTTTCCCTCAAGATTTCCAGGGCTTCAATCGATCTAGCGGCAGGGTCGACTAGGATTCTACTTCCACCAGGATGGCCCAAAACATAGCAATCGGTATGTGTTGCAGGGGGAAGCGTGTCTGTTGGTATTGGTACTAGCTCGACGCCGTTTGCATATTCGATTCTATGATATCCAATTGGAGGGTTTTTGGCTAATTCCGAGAATCCCAACTCAACAATGTCACGGACAAGTGTGACTTGAGGAGGCGGTAACTTCACTTCGTGAGAAAGCCAAGCGTCTAGCAATTCGTTTGGCCTCCACCATTGAAAATCATCAAATTCTGTTCGGCCACTAGGAAGTTTTGGCTCAATTGAAGCATCTCCCGTTTCGACATGATAGAACCTATTTCTGTGACGAATTGGCGCAACGGGCGGAGTCGTTCTTTGGGTAATTTGAGATGGGTTGAATTTTTCAATTGATAATGTTCCTTCAGAAACTAATTTTGTCCATTCTGATTTATTTTCATTGACTTGGTCCATAATTTCGACTTGCACATTCTGGAATCCACCACTTCCATCTGGTGCAACCCCTACTTCTTCCAGCATCTCTCTCAATAGAGCGATTAACGATTCTCGGTCTTCTCTTCCAGAAAACCAAGAGGGATTGTCTTCCGCTGCTTCTCTATCGACTCTACTTATTCCGCCGCCTGGAAATGCCCAAAAGTCAGGAAAACTAGGGACTTCTGAGACTCTATGGCAGAGCAGAATTTCCATCTCTTGTCCAGAGTTTCTACTAATTACTGCTGCAGCCGAAGGTCGAGGTTTTGCAACCTCTGCCGAGGGCAATTCGACCCCCTCTGGCAATTCACTCATGACTCAACGAGGGGGTTGACCGCTTCAATCCAGCCCCGAGTGGTGCCTCTCGGCAAACTCAAGTCAAGCAACCCTCAGGGATGCATATGAGCGCTGGCGGTTTTGACTTCATCACCATTGGACACACCAATACAGTTACAGGCCAGCGCGAGCATGAAGTGCAAATGCCTAGATTTGGTCTCGGTGTTTGGCAGATGTCCGAAGGAGGGGAATGCAAAACAGCCGTTCAGCACGCCATTTCCTCGGGATACAGACTCATAGATACCGCGCGTTCCTATGCTAATGAAACCGAGACTGGCCAAGCCATTCAAGAGAGTGGAGTACCCCGTGATGATATATTCGTTGTCACCAAGTTACGCCGCCCACACGCAACGGGTTACGAGGCGGTGCTCGAGCATTGCCGCAGCAGCCTAGATATGCTTGGATTGGATTTTATTGATCTATATCTCGTTCATGCTCCACCTGAAGACATAGAGTCTAGAGCAGAGGTTTGGAGAGGGATGGAAGAATGCCTTGCTCGTGGATGGACTAGATCAATTGGAGTCAGTAATTATGGCGCCCACCACCTAGATGATATGAGAGCGTATGCGAGCATTTTACCCGCGGTCAATCAAGTGGAATTGCACCCATGGAATCAGCGCCCTGCTCTCCGGGCAGCAACGGAAGCAATCGGAGCCAAGGTGATGGCTTACTCTCCATTAGCAAGAGGTCACAAGGTTGGATGTGATGGTCTCGGAAAGATAGCAAAATCACTTGACTGCACTCCAGCCCAAGCCGCAATAAAATGGGTTTACGACACTGGAGCAATTACGATCCCAAAATCTAGCAACCCTGGTCGAATAGATGAGAACCTTGCAAGTTTGAATGTAAATATCAGTGGAACAGAATCTGCGTTTAATCAATTAGAAGAAGCCTATGTTTCCGGTTGGAACCCAACAGCCGAGCCTTGAGGATTTATCATGAGAGATCCCGAGACTATTGAAGAAGAATTAGCTCTTTTCGCGGAAGCGATTGAAGCGGGAATCGACCCTTTCCCAGAACCAAAGAAAGAGACTCCTTGGGCAAGATATGCAGTTGCTTGGTTCATGATTTTCCTGATGATCTCATTTGCCTCTCGATTACTCAACCGTGCATTGTGAATTGTTTGGTAGTCCCTCCCGGATTTGAACCAGGGTCATGGCATCCAGAGTGCCATATGATGGACCGCTACACTAAGGGACTAGCGACTCGCCGAGTCGGGTCGTATATTTCAACAAAACCGCTTGATAAATAATCGAGTAAATTGCTCAAGCACGGAAAGATTGGTTGAGTTCCTCTAGCGCTTTCTTACCGGGTCTCAGTTCTTCTTCAGTTAGGTCGACTAATGGTGTGTCAGTCAGACCTAGTGCCTCATCAGCGGTCTTCATCTCTGAATCATAATACAGTAGTCCAGTGACGTGCTTGTCATTTTGTTCAGCTTCGTGAATCGCCGCTAGAGCAGCAACCGCATTGCCCGGGTCGTGATCATCTCCGAGGGTTTCCAATCTCAGTGTCGAACCATCAAAGAGGCTAATATCCTCGAATTGACCTTCCGGAACCTCTACCTCTTCAATCGGTGTAAAGTGAGGGATGTAATCAACGGTGTGAAGTTCCTCTTCATTGCCCTTTACGTAGTTGTAAGAGCGGTATGATTCATCATTGTTAGCGAAAGTAACACACGGTGAAATCACATCAATTACAGCCATTCCCTTATGTGATAAAGCGGCTCTTAGGAGCGCAGTTAACTGCTTCTTGGAACCGGAAAATGACCTTGCTACAAATCCACAACCAAGGTTGATTGCCATTTTACAAAGGTCGATTGGAGGGTTCTCGTTAGTCGCTCCCTTCTTTTTCTTCGATCCTTTTTCTACTGTTGCTGAATACTGACCTTTTGTTAACCCGTAAACTCCATTATTTTCGATAATGTAAACCATGTTTAGATTTCGTCGGATAGCGTGGATAAATTGTCCAATACCAATAGATGCAGTATCTCCATCACCAGATACACCGAGGAAGGCTAAGTCCTTGTTGACCATGTTTGCACCGGTGGTAACCGAGGGCATTCTACCGTGGACTGTGTTGAATCCATGTGACTTTCCTAAGAAGTAAGCGGGGGTCTTGGATGAACAACCGATACCCGACATCTTGGCGATTGACTCTGGTGCGATACCGTTTTCCCAAGCCGCTTGAATAATAACATTGGAAATTTGGTCGTGTCCGCAACCAGGGCATAGTGAAGAAGGCCCTCCTGTGTAGTCTGCCTTTGGTAGGTCGATAACATTGAGTTGAATCGGCCTCATGCTCATGCAATCACCTCTTTTGTATCGTTAGATAAGGTTTCTAATATCATATCAGCGTATACTCGAGCGCGTGGAGGAATTCCATCGCTAAATGCGACAGAATGCAATTTGCTTAGGAGTTCAACAGGCAACTCTTTGCGAAGAATTCCGAATAGCTGACCATCTCTGTTAATTTCCAAAACCACTACTTGATCATGTTCCTCAATAAATCGCTCTACCTCAGAGTGATATGGCAACGCTCTGACTCTACAAGTGCTAACCTTCATGCCTGTTGTTGATTCCAAAATATCATCGATTTCTGTGATGGTATTCTCGACTGAACCATAGTAGATTATTCCTACTTGCTTGTCCTTTTCTTCGCGCATGACTGGAGCAGGAAGTTTGTCTCTTGCACCCTCAATCTTACGCTTCAAACGAGCCACAGTCGCTGCATATACATCAGGGTCTTCGGAATAAACTCCATCTTCATCGTGTCCAGTCCCTCTGTATAGAATTGGCTCTAGTCCACTACCTGGCAGAGTTCGATATGGGATTCCATCCCCGTCTACATCTCTGTATCGTCCAAAATTCTCGATAGCATCAAGTTGTTCTTGGGTTCGAATTACCTTGCCTCTGTCCAACTTCTCATCAGGGTATTCGAACCCTGCTGTAACCCATCTATTCATTCCTAAATCTAAGTCGGAGAATCCGAAGACAAGTGTTTGGAATCGTTCCGCTACGTCGAAAGCACGCCAACCAAATTCGAAGCATTCGTCGACTGTTCCTGGAATCAATACAATATGTTGGGTGTCTCCATGGCTAGCTTCGTAAAGCAAAGTCAGATCACCCTGTTGAGTTCTAGTTGGAAGTCCGGTTGAAGGACCTACTCGATTTACGTCCCAAATAACTCCAGGAACCTCAGCGAAGTAAGCCAATCCAATGAACTCGGACATCAAAGAGATACCAGGGCCACTGGTGCAGGTCATTCCTCTTCCACCAGCCCAACCTGCTCCGACTACCATTCCGGCAGCCGCTAATTCATCTTCGGCTTGGATAACAGCACAAGTAG
>CALEIW010000109.1 GCA_937876055.1 uncultured euryarchaeote | reverse complement strand
ATGGATGATGCGATTCCATTTGTTGGAAAAGGACGCAATGTGATTCATGGTTTTGTTCTTGGTGCTGATTCCCACCTAATTGTAGGCCAACCATGTTTGGTTGTTAGCACCAAAGGTGAATTGGTAGCACATGGAGTGGCTAATGCAACTGCCGATGATATGGCATTCTTCAACAAGGGCATTGCAGTAAAGGTTCGAGATGGGGCATTGAAGTAATACAACGATGCAATTGCAATTGCGACGGGGATTCATTCAAGTGATTCAGGCGCTCACATCCAGCCGACTCCCCTAGGGAGTCGTCAGCAGGAGTTGATTTGTTGAGTGAGGGATTCATCATCGAAACGCGTGATTTACGCAAGATGTACGGCCCACACCTTGCCCTCGAAGATGTGGATGTCCAGATTCCACAAGGTGCAATCGGAATCCTAGGTCCAAACGGCGCAGGTAAGTCGACTTTCTTCAAGTGCATTCTAGGATTGATTACGACCACATCTGGAGAAGGTAGTGTTCTCGGCTATGACATCAAAACCCAGGGGGATATTATTCGATCGAGGATTGGCTATATGCCCGAATATGACTCATTAGATCCTGACTTGAACGCAATTGATCAGGTACGATACGCTGGCGAACTTTTGGGAATGAATCCAGCTGCAGCAATGCAGAGAGCCCATGAGGTGTTGGAATACGTTGGGCTCAGAGATCAAAGATACAGGAAGATTGAATCGTTTAGTACTGGAATGAAACAAGCGACCAAACTAGCTTGTGCGATTGTTCACGACCCAGAGATTCTAATCTGTGATGAGCCAACCAACGGACTTGATCAACGCTCTAGGGAATTCATGCTAAAGACGCTCAGAAGAACTGTTGACGAGGGAGGTGGTACCGTTCTAATGTCCAGCCACGTGATGGATGATGTTCAGGAAGTATGCGACCGTGTTGTTATGATTCACAAGGGTCAAATTGTAATCAATAGGCCGATTGCAGACCTTGCGAATCAGATTGAAAAAGAGGTCGAGGCAGTAATTTGGGGCGGGGCCTCAAAAATGGAACAAGCCTTGATTTCAAATGACCTGAGAGTTAGACGAATGGGCAGGGTCATGAGAGTAACCATCGAGGATGAGAATACAATTGAAAGAATCATTTCTATTGCTGCGAAATCTGAAGTCCAAATTCGGGAGTTACGGGAATATGAGCCAGATTTGGAAGATATTTTCCTCTTGATAATGGATAAATTAGGTGCTAGAGTAAAAGGTTCTTCAGAATTGATGACTTCTGAACATGTTGGAGGTGAGTAAGATGTCCGAAGAGGATTCCAACATAGATAATTTGGCTAATCAGGAGCCATTAGAAAACCAATCTGCAGATTCAACTGAGGCCGAATTAGGTCAGACTCGTATGGAGGTTGCTTACGGTGCTGGTGACGGCGATGATGATGCACAGGCAGTTGTCGCCCGCAAAGCATCAATGGGCGTATTATATGAGCAGATTTACCGGCCTTGGAATGGGGAATTAGGTCCTCGTTGGGTTCGCAATTATGCTATTTTTAGACATCATGTATATGGTTTATTCAGAGGTAAAGGCCATCGCCACTACAATCCATTTGTTCGACTTTCCATCCTAGTAATATTCCTAACATCACTCACTCCGATTGCAATGATTTTCCTTTCTGTGACAATTTCTGGAGGAGAGGGTTCTGATTGGCTAAATCGTATGTGGGGTGTGAATCGATACAACCTTTGGGGTCAAGTTCTCGGTTACTTCCCGAGAAATCTCTGCATGTGGCCGCTTCTCACGGCATTGGTAGTCGGTGGAATGATTTCTGATGATAGGAAGAACGGAACGAGTGCGATTTACTTCTCACGCCCTGTTACTAGAATTGATTATACCGCGATGAAATATCTTTCATCTGCAGTAGTTCTTGGATTTGTAATTGTATTTTCATACATGCTCTACTACACTTCTGCAATTGTTTTCAACGGAGAAGGATGGGCTTACCTAATCGATACACTTCCAATATTCCTAGGGGGATTACTTGCTGGTATTCTATTGGTAATTACCTATACTTCAATTGGCATGGCTCTATCAAGCGTTAGTCAGAGTCGCTTCTTTGCTGCAATAGGTTTCCTTGCGATTATTTTTGGAACCAAACTAGTCGCACTGATGATTGAACTAATCTTTGAAACTACAGTGTTTTACATTCTGAGTCCGTATGATTCCCTTGCCCACCTTGGTCAATGGCTTGTGGGTATTCCTGCAAATTATGAGCACTCCTTGGCTCTTTCAATAATCTCGATTTTACTTTACAACGCCGCCTCCATTGGTTTGCTTGTTACTAGAGTCCGTTCACTGGAGGTGACCCGCGAATGAGTACAAAAACCACGCCTGCTGTTGTAATTGACAAATGCTCAAAATGGTATGGGCAGGTCATAGGAATCAACGAAGTATCATTGGCAATAGATGGTGGAGTTACCGGCATTCTAGGACCGAATGGTGCTGGCAAATCAACTCTTTTCAAATTACTAATGGGGCGGTTAAAGCCGAGTAGTGGGAATGTTCGTTTATTTGGCGTAGATCCTTGGGAAAGTACCTCTCCTTATCGCAGAGTTGGTTATGTTGCTGAGACTGAGAAATTGTATGATTGGATGACTGGGCATGACTTTGTTTCTACCTTAGCACGTCTCCATGGTATGACCAGAGAAGAGGCAAGCGATAGGGCATCACACGTACTTGATTTCGTAGGTCTCGCAGACGTTCAAAATAAGGAAATTGGCAAGTATAGTAAAGGTATGAGGCAGAGAGTCAAAATTGCTCATGCCTTGGTTCATGACCCTGATTTGATAATCCTAGATGAACCCCTACACGGTTGCGATCCAATAGCTAGAACCAGCATAATGAGTGTAATCCGAGATTTGGGTGCGCAAGGAAAAACGGTGTTAGTATCAAGCCACATTTTGGATGAAATTGAAAGAATCACAGAGCAAATCGTTATTCTCCATAATGGAAGATTACTGGCCTTAGGGAACCTACATGCAATTCGTGATTTGCTTGACAAGCATCCACACAGAATATTGATTCGAGCTGAAAATCCAAGAAAACTTGCAGAATATTTTGTCCCTGAAGATCCAGTCTACGGAGTTAGGTTCGCAGAAGAGGGTGCTTTGGAGGTATTGACCAATGACCTCTCCGCAGCACATGATGTATTACCAAGGGTGATAGTAGATTCAGGATTGAAAATCACCTCGATTGAGAATCCTGATGATAATCTTGAGGCTTTACTTGGGTATCTTGTAGGTGATGCTTCATGATGGATAGACAAGGTAGAGGTCTTGCTGAGACTGTATGGACTAGGCTTGATAGAAAGGCTGGAGCGATTACAGAACTAACCATACGTCAATTGAGAAATCGCCTATCTACCTGGGTGGTTTTGGCCGTTAGTTTCCTACTGCTAATTTGCTTACTTGCATTGTTTGTTGGAGGAGTAAGAGATGGTTGGGAACCAATCGACAACGATAACGATTCTCATGATTGGGATGGAGATGGTTATCCTGCGGGTCAGGAATACAAGTATGGCAGCGATGCAAACGACCCATTCTCATTCCCAGGTTCCGGATATTTCGTCCAAGAAGGTTACTTCGAGTGGGGAGGTGTAGGGCAACATTCGGGAAACCACACTTGGAGATACGTAACTGGTACATTTACCTACAATTGGTTAGAAAATAGCCCGATTGATGGAGAGGTATTTCTCGATGTTTCCAGTTTGGATGTTTGTCCTGATGGCGAGTTATTCGAAGATTTCTGGCTAGATTGGGGGGATGGTTGCTCATTGGCAGAAAATTCGATATTAGTCTATGAAGCCTCATTCACAGGTAATGGCACATTGAGGGTTGAAGAAGGATGGGGAGGAGCGTGGGGTTACATGGAGGATGTTTTCCATGTTGACCCAGAACCAGCATCGAATTACATCGATGAAGATGATATAGATTGGACTGGAGATCCAAATAAAATAAATGGATTCGATGATGATGGAGACTGTTTACGAATCGGTTGGCCTGGAGACCCAGAGCCGCAATGGTGGTGGGAAAATAGACATGACCCCGATGGTAATGGAAATGGTATAGATTGCGATGTTCAATGGATTCTTGATTCTAATGGAAACGTGGTAGCAATATACCCGGACAATAATGTTGATGAGGACCCAAGCGAAGAAAATCTAGCCTACGAAGATGCACATCGAGCATTCATTATCGGTACCGGGAAAATTGCCTTTGTGATGATTCTAGGTATTTTCTTACCACTCTTCCTGGCATTGGGATTGGTTAGAGATGAAACGGAAAATGGTACTTTGCACTATCTTCTTTCTAAACCGATCCACCGTGGAGAATTCATCACTTACAGAATTCTGGGCTATCTTATCGTAGCGGGTGGATTCGTACTAATTATGTCATTATTGATGGGTTTAGTTACAGCCTCCCTAGGTCCTGGAGATTCAATATTTAGATTGAAAGATGTAATTGTATGGTTTGGTATAGCCTTCGCTACGATACTAGCACTCGCAGCCTACGGGGCGATATTCAATACACTCGGGCTTTTGTCCGCAAGATATGGTGTTTACATTGCATTGGTAATTGGTGTGTATGAGTTTGTTATGGCAGTACTTACTCTTGGTGGGGCTGAACTTATTCCCGTTCTTTCGG
>CALEIW010000108.1 GCA_937876055.1 uncultured euryarchaeote | reverse complement strand
GCCGCGCCACTGAGGATACACCATGAGTGAAAATGAGTCCCCCCTAGTACCGTACGATGTCTATGAGACACACGCGGTTCACATCGGAACAAATCAGAAGTCCTCAGATATGCAACGCTTCATCGATACCGATCGAGCGGATGGTAGCGGGCTTCACTTGATTGACATCAATCAAACCGATGCTCGAATCAGAACAGTTGCGAACTTCTTGTCTCGCTACGACCCTGATAGAATCCTCGTTGTAAGCGCCCGCCAATATGGACAGAGGCCTGCACGTAAGTTCGCTCAGTCAATAGGCGCAAAAAGAATCGTTGGCCGTTTTATTCCTGGAACACTAACAAATCCTAAACTCCGAACATACACCGAACCTGAGGTATTGTTCGTAACTGACCCAGCTGCTGATTCACAGGCTCTTTCAGAGGCCGTATCCACTGGTCTTCCGATAGTTGGAATTGTAGATGCAAACAATACTCTTCGAAATGTTGACCTTGCGCTCCCTGCAAATAACAAAGGTCGCCGCTCCCTGTCTCTGATTTACTGGCTACTTGCCCGAGAGATGCTAACATCTCGCGGTGCTACAAACTACGCAGATTGGGAACGCGCTCAAGATGTAGAAGATTGGGAATCAACCTTCTGAGTAATCGTTGGATTGATGATGAGTAGGCTCCCGCCACACTTCATGGTAGAGCCAGTGCCGCTATTCCTCGCTCCGATGGCGGGAGTCACCGATTTGGCATACCGGTTGTTGGCTCTTGAGACTGGGGCAGACTTGACATTCACCGAATTTACTGCAGCTTCGGGACTTTCTCGCCATGCAAAACACTCGTGGCTGAAGGTCGAATCTGACCCTCGTGAATCACCATTCATCCCACAAATCTTTGGCGGTGACATAGACGAGATGGTTCAAACAGTAAAACTGCTACAAGATCGAGCAGACATAATCGACCTAAATTTTGGCTGTCCCGCTCCCAAAGTCTGCCGTAATGATGCCGGAGCGGCTCTTCTGCGTAATCCCGACAAGGTCGTCGAGATGGTTCGAGCATGCATCGAAGCTGCCGACATACCAATCACTGTGAAGATGCGATTAGGAACCGGTAGCGGTCCGAATACTGCTCTGGAAATTTGCCAAAGAATCGAGGCCGAGGGAGTAGAGCGAATATGCGTGCACGGCCGAACTCTTCGCCAGCGATATTCTGGAGAATCAGATTGGTCTCAGATTAGGGATATTGTAGAGGCTGTAGATATCCCAGTAATTGCCAATGGCGATGTAGTCGACGCAAAATCAGCCGAGGCTTGTATCGAAGCCACCGGAGCCGCAGGATTGATGATAGGAAGAGGAGCGATTGGGCGACCAACAATATTTCACGAAATAAAGCGAGATTTAGGATGGCTAAACCACAGTCCCCCATGGGGAGCAGACGACCCAGCCATCGCACGTCATTGGTGCTGGGAAAGGTACCTAAAATTGAGTTCAGAAGTCTACGAAGAGGGTTATTGCAAGAATCTGAAACGTCATGCAGTGTCCTTCACTAAGGGACTTCCGGGTGCATCGAATATGAGAGTAGAATTGCATTCGATACAAAACCAACAACAATTAGGGATGCGAGTTTCCAGATATCTGAAGGAACTCACTTCAACTGAGGTAGCGGTATGATGCACGATTCAATCAATGTCAAAGGAACCGAATTACAAAAGTGCTCATCAGATCCATTGACGGGATGGTTTCGAGATGGGTGTTGTAATACCGACGGTCGAGATAGAGGTTCACATACCGTATGCGCAATCCTTACCGACGACTTCCTACAATTTGCTAAGTCACAAGGTAATGACCTAATCACACCAGCCCCTCAGTTCGGCTTTCCTGGATTAAAGGCCGGGGATAGATGGTGTGTTTGCGCTGGAACCTGGCAGGATGCAGCGGAGGCAGGAGTTGCCTGCCCTGTCGTCTTGGAGTCAACTCACGAAGAAGCACTTGCAGTATGTGACCTTGAGATGCTGGAAAGTCATGCGGCTTAATCATCCATTGACAAGGAATTGTCCAATCTTTGTGCCACCGTTCTAAGGCGTCGAAGCGTTCTATCGATATTTGTCATAACTCGCTCGGCAACATCCTCTCCATTCCTTCCAGCTATTCGATATCCATATGGCATTCTTCCACCGAGGGTGTTGAGCAATAGACGCTGGGAATCAATCGAGACTTCAGAGAGTATTTCTTCTACCTTCTCAATACTCAACTTATCTTTGCGAACACCCTTAATCAGCGCAGATGAAACATTTTCATCCAGCCTACCAAGTCCCCCTCTTCCCATCAACCAATCTTCTCCTCTAGCCGTATACTGTCGCAACAATCCAGTGTATACATCCATAGCAATGCGATCTCTCATAGCCACCCTGTCGACGATTCCTGCCTGTCGCAGTCGTTCGACTACACGTTGAGAACGAGAACGAGTCTCTCCTGTCCTATCGCTCAAAGTTTGCAGAGTTAGAGGTCTTTCGCTTGATGCCAATTCATCGAATACTTTGCGAGTAACTCTATCTCCCTTCTTGATTCTATCACCTGTGATACCAAAATCTGCGAGCAAACAATCGAGCCTGTCTGAATCTTCAGGTATCGGTCCAGGCTCGGCAATATCTATTCTGAATGATTGTGATTCTTCTTCTCCCACTTCTTGCATTCTTGACTCTGAATCTGATATAATATCACTAAATTCAGCCAATCTCATCATTGCAATCGTCCGAGCTTGAACTGCAATCAATTCTACAGCTGAGGCCATTGAACCGCCACGAAGTACGTTGACGTGCCACCTTCCTTGCAATCTAGAACTGATTAGACCAACTTCACGTAATTTGTGCATCTGATTGTGGACTCCAGTTTGAGAAAGTCCAGAGAATTCGGAAATAGCCGAGTTATCCCACCCCTTCAGTGGCTCTTCTAGAAGTGTGTGCCTTACCATTCGATGAATCGCACCTTGCTCTTCATCAACGGTTGCCCCTTCTGTTCTCGATCGAACCAAACCCATAGAATCGAGCAGCCAAGCAAGTAACACATCAGGGTCTTTTGAACCCGTAGGCATAGCCTGCTCAACTAAGCGGATGCGGAACATACAACCACTTGGCGAAATTCAATGTGTAATAGGATTCTGTTTCAAACGCGACCTAGAATACTCAATCAGAGATGGTTTGACGATTACGAGGAATCCTCATCATACCATTTTTTCTCATCTTTCATACCCGTCTTCTAATTCATTATTTTGAGAATCAACTTCGACTGAGGGAGTGATTTCGATCTGTGTTTGAGTTTTAGTTCCACCTGAGGTTACTGCCATAATCCCACCAATTACCAGGAAAAGTAACCCGCAACATAGGAAAGTTGGCCCTCCACATATTGCAGCAAGACCTCCTAAAAAGTCTCCAATCACTTCTTCAATATCTTCCCATCCTACTAAAACAACGTCGTGACTGGTTGTAATTGTATACTCAACACCATCTTCAACTTCTTCAATGGTGCCAAGATGCAACCATCCTTCGGGGTCATCTCCATACCCAATAGGCAAGGATCTACCTTCTACATCGACACATGTTTCTGCTTTCCAAAATGCTTCACCGCCTTGTATTTCGAGCGTAAAATCATCACATCTAACATTATCAGATACGAAAACTGCAATAGAGTCTCCATTTCCGTCTTCAATGTGAATAAAACTGACTGTTTCACCTTGGCTGTTTTCCAAATATACATCATCAGTAGGTCTCCATTCTCCAGCATCGCCAATGGAACCTGCGCCTAGAACCATTACCAAAATTCCGACGACTATTCCAATTGCTCCGAGACCTAGCATTAATTTTGTACCAGTATTCATAGCCACAGGCAAACGGCTTAGGCTGATATAACTACGCCATTTCGGCACGAAGATCTAACCAGTTGTACTCCAATTTGGAAGTTTTCAGACCGCTGAGGTGGTCTGCTAATCGCAATTCACCCTCAGCAACTATACCTCTAGTTCTGAGCACCCCTAATGCTGAGTGAACCGCTGAACGTGACCTACCTAGGTCCCTAGCAAGTGCGGCTTGCGAGTGAGGTGAATCAGATCGAGTCAGACGGGCTACAACTGCCTGTTGCAACTGCGATAGTCCAACAGGGAGCATAGAAGCAGCCCTTGCATCATCAGTAACTCCAGTACCAATTAGAATCTCAACCTGTGCGGGTGCTCCAGCGTAGTAACAGGTTCGTCCATTTACTGACATTGTAGTAACCGATTTTTCTGCAACCAGAACATCTAGATGATGTCGTAGAGTTCCATTTGCTGCATCCAGCCTTCGCTGTAACTCTCGAAAATGAATTCCCGGAGAGCGATTCAAAGTCGACATTATTCGAGCTCGAACAGGGTTTTCCCAATTCTCTCTTGGTGCTGAAAGTGTGCCTTGGGCTGCAGGAGGAACCAATCCAGGAAGTAGTGTTCCAAGGCCAAAAGCCCCTCCTGCCAATGCGACGAGCCCGTCAACGACGATAGAACGCTTACTGCGCCACTGTTCTATCAACGCCATAATCCAAAACCATATCGTTCACCCTTTGAAGGATGCGGCTGTATGAATCAAACATGCATCGTATTTCTAAGGCTGGGTGAAGTTCCCTGAATAAACGATTATTCAGATTCAATCAATTCTTTGTGAGTCTTCATGTAAGCGACCAACGGGCCAAGAAGGCGGCCACAGGTTCTGCCATGAGTGGTTAATCGGTATGTGACCCGAATAGGTGGACCTTCATCCACAACTCTCTCGACGAGACCATGTTCCTGACAGGTTGTTAATTTATCAGAAAGGGTACGAGATGAAATTCCCCTTAGAAGCGTTCTCAATTCATTGAATCGACGATCTCCGGCGATGTATAATGCGGCAAGAATTTCTATTGTCCAACGAGATGAGAACATCTCAAAGGAATCAACTGCCGCATCGACTTCCCAATCGATATCCACGTCTTCATCATAATATGCGGCGAATATCTTTCTGATACTTCGACCCCTTCTTTGAACTTCAACGATGGACTTCTGAACGTGATTGAAGTCCTTCTCTGATAGGGTGACCGGCTTGCGACTCATGTACAACAGGTTACGCACTATGTATCTAGTGTATAAAATGCACCTAAGTGCAACCACGTACTCTATCCGATTCATATAGGAGCGCTATTTCGTTGGGTGTGAAAACTGCACCGAGATGCAATAATACACCGGAGATGAGGAAATGGATAAATGGTTAGAGAACTGGGTTGATGAGATAATGGAAAACTGGAATGATGAGGTGATCTCTTGAGTTGGAATCAAGTAAAAGAGCAACTAATTCGTGGGATGGCGGCCGTAAAGGCGCCTTCTTGGTCCCGTTATTCTACATTGTAGAAAATTAGTTGTTAGTGTAATTCGGTCTACGCCCCTGGATAAGTGCACTTAGACCCTCGAGTGCATCAGAGCTAGCGAATATATCTTCAAGTCGCTCTAGTTCCAAGGCCAGACCTTGCTGGAGATTATCCTCAGTAAGAACCGCATCATTGAGTAAATCACTAGCCATTGAAAAGGCGATTGGCGCAGTTCTACTCAGTGATTTCAGTTGGCGTGATACCATCTTGTCTTCAGGATCAAAACCTTCTGGACAATTACCAGCCGCTAGAGAATCCATGTTTGCATCATTGTAGAATTCAAGGGCGAATGCAGCGGCTGGATGGGAACTATCAGCAGGCCTTGCAGGATACTTGTTGCTTGGTTTACCAGAATCTGAAATCCCCGACACGGTTTGTTCAACCTCGCTTGGATCTACTAGATGAGTGAGAAGGCCAAGTGAGGCTGCACTACCAGCGTCAAGGAAATTTCCAGCAAGAACGGCGAATCTAGCCGCCTCAATTCCACAAATTCGAGGAGTGCGTTGGGTACCTCCCAGTCCAGGATAGATTCCGATACTAGTTTCTGGGAATCTAAATTGTGTTCTCCTTGTTCCGATTCGATAATCACAGGCGAGGGCTAATTCCAATCCCCCTCCAAGGGCTAATCCCGTAGTTAGAGCAATTGTTGTTTTGTCTGAACTTTCTAATTTGTTCAGCACTTCATGACCGCGGGCTGTGAATTCGTAAATATCTGAAAATGAATCAGCCTGAATCTTATCGACAAAGAATTTGACATCGGCTCCCGCCACGAATGCTTTTCCCGCTCCATCAAGCACTATTGTTTTGATATCCTCACGAGAGTTGAGAGAATCTAGTGCCGTACCTAACTGATTGACAACAACTTCATTGAGGGCATTCATTGCTTCTGGTCTATTGATTCTAACAGTTGCAACTTCGCCATCAACATGAGTGTCGACATAATTGAATTCCAGAGGTTCAGCCAAGTCAGCAAACCAATTGGGCAACTCGAATTCCGCCAAATCTGCGTAGGATTGAGCCATTGACACCGCTTCTGAAATCCCGATTCGGTTTGCTATTTCGAAAGGTCCTAGAGCCCAACGTAGTCCTACTTTGGCCCCACGATCGACATCTTCCATAGAACAGATATCTTCCTCGACAATCTGGGCTGATACTGAGAATACCTGCCCCATTAATCGCTGGCGAATAATCTCAGCCGCCTCATCACTACATTGGGTATCTTCACCAATATCCCACATTTCACCATCTTCGACCATCTTCCTAAGATTAGCAGCACCTGTATATCGGGGGCAATGCAATTGCTCGGCTAAGTAATCGGTAGAATGCAATGCGATAGGAGGTCCTGTCAAATTCATTAGGGCAAATGGTCCCATTCCTATTCGGAATGCCTTTTCTGCAACCGCATCGATTGCCGCAGCGCTGGCAACTCCTTCTTGTAATAACAAACAGGCTTCGTTTAGCCAGGGAACAAAGAAGCGGTTTACAACGAAACCAGGTCGATCCTTACAGATGATTACGACCTTACCCATTGTTTTGCAATATTGTTCTACTGCGTCTAGGGATTGCTTGGAGGTAGTCTCAGCAGGGATTATTTCGATTAGCCTATTTTTTGCAGGATGGTAAAAGAAATGCAAACCAACGAAGCGATCTGGTCTACCAGTCGCTTTGGCAAGAGCATTGACGCTCAAAGAGGAGGTGTTCGAAGCGAGAACTGTGTGTTCGTCGCATACCTCATCGAGGGTCGCGAACACAGCGGTTTTGATATCGAAGTCTTCGAAAACAGCCTCGATAACAAGATCGGTATCTTTGGCGACGTTTTCGGTTCCAACAACACCAGTGATTCTAGCTTTGATTTCCTCTGCCTCAGTCTCGCGGAAGATTCGTCTTTCAATCGCTTCATCAAGAAAATTAGCAATAATCGATTGACCGCGTTCAACCCATTGTTCTTCTCGGTCTACCATCTGTACATCGAATTGCTCCTGGGCAGATTTCTGGGCGATTCCCGAGCCCATGTTCCCAGCACCGATGATTGCTACACTTCCGATAGGTCGCATGGCCGGGCGAGAAAAGACCTACCAATGAATCCACCGATTCCGGTCCTTCGGACCGGTGGCGTTGAATCAAAAATTACACCCAATCAACTATTATCACTGTCTCATGTCGATAGTCTATGCGACATACCCGGCGATTGCTAGCAATTGTATTACTCATGATGCTAATTTCATCAAGTCAGGTAGCTATCGCCAATAGCAACGGAAAAACGGGCTCCTCAACAAGTGGATGTACATGTCATGGTTCTAGCTCAACTATATCTCCAAGCCTAAGTGGTCTGCCTTGGGGAGCAGGAGGTTACACAGCCGGTGCAACTTATTCCCTAAATTGGGACGGTGGTCCACATATCCCTGGAGATGGAGGGTTCAACCTCGATGCAAGCGCTGGTAGTTGGTCCAACCTAGGGTCTCAAGTTCAGTTGGTAAACGGCGAATTAACTCACAGTAGCGATTCTCTTCGTTCATGGTCGGCTGATTGGACTGCACCTGCTGCAGGCACAGGAAATGTAGACTTCAATCTCGCAGTTTTGTATGCAAATGGAAATGGGGCAAATAGCGGCGATGATTGGGGTACCGGAAGTTGGACATTAGGCGAGGCATCCTCAAGCAGTAACACGCCTCCAGAGGCCCTATCGGTGACTTTTGTCCCTACTAATCCGACACGTGGAACGGGTCTAGCAGTTGACTATACCTACTATGATGCAGACGGTGATTCCGAACAAGGCACTCAGATTCGTTGGAAAGTAGATGGAAACAATGTGGGGGCTCTAGATGACCAAACATCGGTATCTCAGACTTGGCTTGCCAAAGGCCAAGAGTGGACCTGCACTGTTACTGTAAAGGACGGTACAGACCAAGGAGATCCAGTAAATATTGGACCTGTTACAATAAACAATACACTTCCAATAGCGAGGAATCTAGAACTTACTCCTGAGAATCCTATTGATATAGATGAACTAGAATTGGACTACGAGTACTTCGACCTAGATGGCGAACCACAACAAGGGACTGAGATTCGATGGTATCTCGATGGGGCTAGAATACCTGAATTAGATGATGAGGATAGGGTCTCTCCATTGATGATTCGTAGTGGAGATCAATGGGAAGCCTCTGTCAAACCTCATGATGGTGACGAGTTTGGTGAAATCGTATACACAGGGGTTGTGGTAATCGGTTCATCGAATAACCCCCCTATTGCCACAGTTTACGTCTCTCCGGTTGGTAATGCTCGTACTGATGACGCGCTACAGATTAACGTAGGATGGACTGACCCAGACGGTGATACAGTTCAATCTACAGAGATTCGTTGGTTTAGAGACGGTGTCCAAGTATCTGCTTACAACGATCTAACTGCAGTTCTATCTGAATCCACTTCCAAGGGAGAAACTTGGACCGCCAAAGCAAGGGTCAGTGATGGCTTATTGTGGTCGGATTGGGTTGAAAGTGAGGATTTGATAATTCTCAATACCCCTCCAAAAGTAACTTCGATTGAGATGTTACCTTCTGGGAAATTAACCACCTCGATGAATCTCAGTGTCATTTGGGAACAAAGTGACACCGATGGAGATTCAGAAATGAATAGCCAAATTCGTTGGTGGGTTGATGGTGAATGGGTAAGGGAATACGACGGTATGACTGAAATCCCAGCCTCTGAGACTGTCAGAGATCAGAGTTGGTCTGTGCAAGTTGTCCCTGGTGACGGAGACGACTTGGGAACCTCGATGAAAACCACCTCAAGACAGATTGAGAATGGAGCTCCGGGTGACATGCAGGTCTATCTTGGAAATGGTGATGCTGGATTTACAGGAGAATTAAGTGAAATGCCTTCTCTCCCAACATTACCTGCCACCTCCCTAGAATCGTTGGTGGTTTATGCTTCGGCTACAGACCTAGATGGGGAACCTGTCTCTTTCCATGTTTCTTGGGCACGGAATGGTTTCTCCGTGCCCGATCTTGAAGATACTCTAGCAATACCTGCAGATAGGCTAGAACCTGGACAAACGTGGATTGCAACTGTTACAGCAAGCGACCCGTGGGGGTTATCGACAATTTCAGAAGTAGAAATCGAAATTGCTAATGTTCCACCCACCGCTATGATATCGACCTCTCCTGAACCACCTATTGCTGGAGCATTTATCACCCTCGATGCTTCAATGTCAACAGATTTAGATGGAGATATTATCCATCACATGTGGGATGTAAATGGAGTCAGTTTAACCGGCGAGATAGTCAATGTTCAGTTGGGAGCCGGTTCGCATTCTGTAATGCTAACCGTAGTCGATGATATGGGAGAAACTGGTACGAGTGTGTCATACATCACCTTCGGAGATGTGACTACGGTGAATGGCCTTTCAGCGACGCTTTCTGGTAGTGAGGTGGAATTATCTTGGGAATGGACAGAAGGTGAAACTAATTTCCGAATATATCGTTCAAGCAGTCCATTCACCTCCTCAGGACATGGTGCAAATGGAGAAGCATTAGTCACCAACCTCGAAGCGGTTGGAGAGACCACCGAGTTATCTTGGAGTGAGACTGCTCCGGTCGCTTCTAACCTCTATTATGCAGTAACCGCAGAGGTTGGCGGTCTCGAGGTCTTGTGGCTTTTTGAGATGGATAACACCGCTAGTGTTGATGCTTCTGAAGCCCCTAATTCCATAGATATCGAACCTACTGGTTCAATTTCTGCGATGTCCTTACCGGTGACGATAATCATGCTACTGGTTGGTCTAGCGAGTATTGGAATAACCGTGTTCGGTCGAAGGAGGGATGCCTGATGCGCGGTAGAATTCTAGCTCTTGCTACAATTACTCTAATGCTAATTGCAACGCAAGGTACTGTCGCAAATCCTGGCGGTGAAGGCGATGGAAACAGAGACTTTGTCTGTGGAGGTTCTTGTCACGGAGACCCTTCACTAAGCGCCCCTTCTACGGCAACGATTTCGATTACATCAGGAAATACTGCGTTCACAGGAACTGCCTACCAATTGGATACAACGATTGAGATAGATTTGATTTCACACTCGAGAATCCTAGGTGTTTTCCTTCTATCTTCGACCAATGGAAATGGAGACAATCCTGAAGATCATGGTTGGAATATTATTCAGGATCCATCTGGAACGACTGTAAACTATGTCGAAGTAATCGTTCCAACAAATGGTGTAGTTAGCCTAACTTGGGTACTTACAGCACCCGAACAAGTCGGCGATGGAGATCTAATCGTAGCAATTCATCATGGAGCTGGATACGAAGGGCTTGCATATCTTGGAGTATCTGAACCTCACTCGATTTCAATCGATCCGGTGCCTGCTAACCTACCTGGCTTTGCTCTCGATTGGAGTGCACCAAATTACCGAGTTACAGGAGATACGTCTCCGGTTAGTGTGCTAACTCAAAATACCACAGAAATTTCTGTTGAATGGAAATTGGAAGGAGAATCAATTTCTCATCCTGCAACTGTCGAGGCAGGGATGGAAGATGAATGGTTAGTCCACTTGCCTGCGACCATGGGTGATGGAAGAATTGTCTATCGTGTAACTACCTCTAATGGCGAGTTTGATGTGGTTCAGCCTTGGCTGACGATGGGAACCATTCCGCCTGAATTCGATGGTAGTTTGATGGGTGCTAGGGCTCAAGGATTTGCAGGTGCATTCATGATAATCGCACTTATGGTAAGCCTTCAAGGACTGTTACAACCAGCCAGAAGAAAGCACGAATTAGATCAAACAGAAGAAGTGGAGGCTGCCGAGGAGAAACCAGTCGAAACAGTAGTTGAGGAGTCAACAGTGGATGAAGATGCGGCATATAGAGCACGTCTTCTGAAGTATGATGAACACCCAGGTTTACTTTGGGACCCTGTGGATGAAGAATGGGTAAATGATCCAGATTACGGAGGTGATGAGTAATGTTCTCTCAGACCTTACATCATCTGGTAGTCGGTCTAACAACAGGCATTGCAACCCTCGCTTGTCTATGCGCCATAGCCGCTTGGATCTCAAATTACTTTGTTGGGGCGAAGGATGCTCGGTCTCATCTTGATACTGCATCTTACATTGCTGCAATCGCAGCACTTCCTCTACTTCCTATCGCAGTTCTTTCTGGCACAATGGCGATGTCTGATCCAGCTAGCGATGCAATGAGTTACAACAAATTCCTCTTTGCTGGATTAACAACCGGATTCCTTGCTTCAATGGTAATCGGTCGTTGGAGATTTGGCCCAGGGGTTTGGAATGATTCTAGACTTTCATTATTGCAAGCAATTTCCGCTATTGGAGCACTCGCAAGCATCACTGTTTTGGGCTCAATAGGGGCAAAGATGACTCTTGGTGAATCAACGATGGATATCCTACCATTTTGGCCTGAGTTTGATGATTCAGTTGTGGTTAACGAATGGCTTTCTGTAGTCCTACTTTTGCTTGGACTAGCCGCAATGGTTGCGGCATTCAGATTCGGCCCTAAGACCGAACGAATTTCTGCGGATTAGTCCCGTGGCTCATCCTCATCAGGAGTGTTCGACTCTTCTTCTTCCAACTCCCCCGATTCGTCATCTGAATCGTCGTCTGCCCAATTGCAGTCATCCGATTCGGCGTGTTCCTCACACCAATCGTGTTCGCCCCAATCATCCTCATGCTCATGGTGATTAATCGGTACCCCCATTTGTCTCAACATCATATCTGAACAGGAATCCACTAGAGGCTCAAGCCCCATCAGTAACTGAGACATTGCAGCGTGGCTGATGAATGTCGTTTCCATGTTATCATTTTCATCATAGGTGACAATTTCGAATCCTTCTTCACCCTCGTGAACATCTCCTATATTCTCCCAGAATGTCGAGTATACATTGTTGTGACACCACATTTCTGCCATTTCAACTAGAATTTCTGGGGGAACTTGCATCTGAATTGGACCTCGCATATCTCGGTCTTCTTGACCGCGTCGCTGGTCCATTTCTCGCATGTCAGGGTCATCAACCCTGATTCTGTTTTCAAGCATCATGCCCCTCATCTCTTCACATGCCTCAATGTCGCCTTCACCGCCATCACAGGCTATTTCTAGACTAGCCATATCTTCGCGGATATCTTCGTCCATCCTATCGTTTCTAAGTCGGTTATCTTCTTCTTCACGATCACTTGCTGCGTTAGAATCGATATCATCGACGCGCTCATTTTCATCTGATAGCCTATCCTCTCCAGCGTCGCCAAGTACTCCACTTCCGAAAATTACCGAAGCGAAAAGTAGCATTCCGACAGCGACTGCAAGTTGGCTGGTTCGTTCCTTGTTATTCATCGACTCATCATCGACCATGCTGAAAACGCGTTCCTACCTACGGTATGAACGGTTCGTTCTCGCGTTTGAGTCTAGTCTAGGACTTATTGAGTTCTTGAAAGACCTCAAAGATACGCCTAGCATGTGCATCAGGGGATAGGTCTAATTCTGCGATTTTCTGTCTTCCAGCCTCAGCCCATTTCTTTTTCACATCGGCTTCTAGTGCCTCGTTTAGAGCCTCTTGCCAAGCCATTGGGTCATCACGAGGAAGAAGCCTACCATTGACTCCATCTTCTAATGTATCTTGGAATCCTCCTTCGTCTACAAATAGGGCTGGAGTTCCTACAGCAAATGCTTCGATTGGGGTAAGTCCGAAAGGCTCGCCGTGTGCCATGCTGACAATCGCCACAGAACGTCGCATTAATCCAGTCAATTGTAAGTTGGAAAGACGAGGTGGTGTCCATAATTTGACACCTCTAGCACTAGCATGGTCGTGAAGCCCCTCTACTTCTTCGAATCCTCCTCCTCCTACCAAAACTAGGCCGAACCCGCTTCCTGCCAACATCGAGATAGTTTCCCAACCACCCTTCACCCAGCCAGCATGACCGATGGTGGTCACCCAGGGCGGATCCGGTAATTCATCAAATTCAATCCATGCTTGATTTTCTTCTTCAGTTGCTTCCGGAGTGAATTCCGAAAAATCTACACTCGGATGAATAAATCCAGCATCACAACCGTAAACGGCCTGAATCCTTTCAGCACTGTAACTCGAATTGCCGTTTATCCTTGAATTTGGACGTTTTAAGAAAGCTGAAATTACCCTCCTATCATCACGTCTAGCCTTGGATAGAGCAAACTTAGTAATTGATAGATTGCGCTTTGGTTTACCATCTACTCCGAGATGAAGAACATCTTCGTATAGACCACGATGAGGTTCTAGCATGTGTAGATGGAAGGGGGTTTTCTTCGGTACAAGTCGAATCAATCCAAGTGAACCATCTCCGCTTACTAGGTGAACCGCATCGGCACTTGCTAGGGCTTCATTTAATCCAGTAATTCCTTTCCAAGCCTTTGTTGAACTCCTCAGATCGGTATTCCATACTTTCGACAATGTTCCAGATTTTTTTTGCCATGGAATCTTTGGCTTGAGTAGAGGAATTGCGTATTCTCTGCAACACTGCTTGAGTTCTCTTGAGGATTCTAAGGTTGCCATTGTAACATCGAAATATTTAGTCAATGCTGGTAAATTTCTGATTAAATCCCGTTCAGCACCTCGCATTGCTTCAAAGGTGCCTTTGGCAACTAATAGACTCGGTTTTTCCGATTGAGGCTCAGTCAATTCGATTCCTCCAAGACTCTTCTGTATACGGTGAGTACATCCTTTGTTATGACTGGCCACATGTAGGATTTTGATGCCTTGTGCCCTGCATTTCCTAGATTTTCCAATTCTTCAGCACTCACTGAAATCAATTGGGCCATAGTATCAGCCAGTTGCACTGCGTTTCCAGACTCAACCGAGAATCCGGCCTCCGGCTCGGTAACCAATCGACCGAGATCATTCACATCTGCCATGATTACTGGGGCGTTGGCATACATCGCTTCTAGCATAACTGTTGGAAGGCCCTCGAAACGAGAAGGGATTACGATGCCTGTTGAGTTTTCAAGTAGCCAACGCTTTTCTCCTTCACTGACTAATCCTAGTCGATGAATTGCTTGATTTTGAGGTGATTTTCCTACACGTTCTGTTAACCAATCACCGAGTTCTCCTTTCCCAGCTATTGCTAGGTCGAAGCCTGGGTCTGAATTTTCGGCTAGCAAGTCCCAAGCATCCATCAGAACATCCAAACCCTTCTGCTCACTTAGCCTTCCAACAAATGTTAGCAATTTTCGGTCTCCAAGTTCACCCAATGCACTCGGTTTCTCAGCATCCTCATCTATTGCCGAAAATCCGTTTGGAATAACATCAATCTGACCTTTCACTCCCTTACTGCGGAGTAGTTTCTCAAAGTAATCTGTCAAGACGATTCTTGCGTTGCTTGAATGCAAGGTTTTCCTTCCTTGCATAGACCATCTAATCGATTTTATCGAATTTGCGATTAGTCCATGTTTGATGTAATCATTGTGATAAGTAGTTACCACAGGAACTCCTGCATTACGAGCCATTTTCAAAGATTTTCTAATCAATACGGGTAGTGTATCATGTAGGTGAACGATATCGAACTCATCCATTGTTAATCCATCTAGAGACACGACTGGATCGACCCCAGCAAGTACTATGCTCGGAGATAGACGAACGACGTTGATACCTCCTCTCTGGAATTGTTTTTCTTCGTGTTCTGGAACATCTGCACACCAAACGGTTACCTCATGGCCTAACTTGACTAATTCGCGGCCTAACATTTCCACATGTTGGTCTCCACCTCCAACATGTGGCCAGAACCAAACATGGACGATTAGCACGCGCAGAGGCGCACCCTCAGCCGAGGCCATTGCACCTCTCCCAGTTCCTGTTCTGATAAACGGCGCGGAACTCCTGACACTATGAAAATCAGACAATTATCTTCATTCACAACCCGCTTAGGTCATATTCTCCAACGATTCCCTCCGGTCAATGAAGAGGGTCCTCCTCGCAACTACTGAGCCCGAGGGAGAGGAGTCATACGGGCACCTGATGATTGCTGACGCGCTAAATCGAGCAAGGGTGCCCTTCTGGACAAAGGCGGGAACGGTTAGGAGCTCTTCTGAATTAGATGCCGCCTTGGAAATTGGTGGAATTGACTTAGTGCACTTTGTCGACCCTCAGTCTGCCTCATTCGCAAGAATAAATCGATCATATCCTGCAGTTGGGTCATTGTTCATCGATAGCCCAAACTTATCATCTCGTATGGTCGACGACT
>CALEIW010000107.1 GCA_937876055.1 uncultured euryarchaeote | reverse complement strand
CTAGTGCGTCTTCAATCAAAACATTCGCATTTTCCACCCTTAGGCCGTTTACCAGAGTTTGGAATCTTACTAGTTCAGCCCTCTGCACCTGGACTGCATATTTTGTTGGGTGAGTTTCTATTTTCACCTTTGATAAGTCCAAATTTGAAAGATTGGAGAAGGTGAAAACTGTGGAATTGTTGTCCATATTTATTGCCAAAGGGAAATTGTAGGGAGTGAAATCATCACAAGTATCACAAGCCCTAACTTCGTGTGGAATGACTCCGTTTTGCCATCCATTTTGCACCCAAGCTTCTTGGTCGGACCAACTGAGTAGAACAGGATGTTCTTCCGGTGGAGGGCTTGGTATGTATTCTGATTGAACGGTTACTGAGGACTTAGATACATTGTAGGTTACACTGACTCCATTCCATTCATTATTGCTGAAGAATGCTAGTGTTCCATATTGTTGAGAATCTGCGAATCCGCTATCATAATGTTGCAATATAGCACCGGTTTCTTGGACATTGAATATATTTCTACGAACATCTAGCAAGGCTCCAGTTGCCCTAATTCCATCAGCACTTTCACCCGCATTAATTTCATTGTCGACAATTGTAGCACCTGATCTATGCACCATTATAGCAGGGCAAGTGAAAGAACCACCCCACCACTTTTGTGAAGAGCATTCCCCGCTCCCTGAGGTGGATATTGAATTGTTAGCTAAGTAAAGTCTTGCGGGCGTAGGAGATGGAGCTTGAGTGCCATATTCTCCTGCAAGGATTGGTTCCCTTGCTGTATCTGAAATTGTATTGTTTTCTGCCCTTACATCAAAACTTCCCAATAGCCAAAGACCATTCCAACCACCAATAGGTCCAATGTCGTTATTGTGTATTTCAGCCTTAGATGAATATACTGCTATTCCAGAACCCTGATCCGCTCCGGCTAGTTGGTTATTATGAATTCTAACATCGGCTCCAGAGTAAGCAGTAATCGGAGTCCGTTGTGTGGTTGTAATGACATTATCAGCTATTTCTACATCATATTCGGTATTTCCTATTGCCTTCAGGCTGTTTACATCAATACCATTGCAAGTCACTGAGATAGTGGAATTAGTCACCTTTCCAGCAGAATTTCTGATGCTTATCCCAAAATCTCCACCAGCGAAATCTGAGGTTTCAACTCGAATAAATGTTTGAGATGCCCAGATAGCGGACCTTCCTCCATCCCGATTTCCACAACCCTTGTTTGTCGATTGGAACGTTGCGTCTTTGAAAATCATCGGTGAAATTGGTGTCCCTCCACCATAAATTTGTACTGCCTGACCTGTAACTCCACTCTCCTCGTCATTTCCAGCAACATATTCTCCACCAATGAAATTTGGTTGGGCTAAATTCGCTGCAAGTACGCTGGTAGTATTGATATCTTCAAATCTCATATCTCGCAGAGTAGGGCTTGCTCCATCTAGAATCAAGGCACCATACCGATATTCGTATTCCAATTGAACATAGAATGGTACACCCCATGCGCCTTCGAAATGCATACTTCTCATTCCCGATTGGGACAAATCCATTGTATCTCGAAGAATGACTCCTTCACCACAGGAGGGATCTTCAATCCATATTTGTGAACTACCAGTTCCTAATCCATAACATTCTCCGGTTCGATTTGTATTCGCTGGGTCAGACCATGTTAGAGTAATTGGGTTGCCTGCAGCAGCATTACCATTAGAACCACAGGATGCAACTCCGGCACATAGATTACCACGGACGTCGATCATAGTCCCATTTGGGAATAAAATATCAGTTCCGGGGTCGATTATCAGTTTAGCACCTGCGGCAATTGTTACATCTCCTGTGAGTTGATGTGTTCCACTCCATCTCTCGAGTCCAGTAATGGTTCCACTTGTAGTTTCATTATCCGCAGATACTGGTGAGGCAGGGCCAACTAAGGCCAACATAGTGCTAGTCAGCATCAAGAATACTAGGAACTGGCTTCTTACTCGGGTGCCGGTCATATTCTCGCGGCATCTAGAAGTGATTTAATCATAGGGTTTCATCGAGCCGTAGGCTCGGTTGAGGAAAATCGGGAAAATGATATTGATGAATTTAGATTAAACTCAGTTCTAATCTCTTCTAACCATGCTTCTGCATTCAATTCACCGTATCCTGATTTGTTTGAATGAATTGCATCAATATCTTGTGCCTTTAGGGATGAATTTGCAAGGGCCCCCTTCACCATATTCATCTCTTCAGAATCAAATTTATTGTCTTCCCCTCTCATTTCATTCCCATGAATTTGTAGAATTAAAGCAAGAGCCCCCACAACGATGACGGTTGAATCGGAGGTTCCTGTTGAATATGCATAGGGTGATACGAGTTCTGTCGATGCTGTAGAGAACATTCTGACCCCTGGCGCGGTAACTTCTGGCTTTTGATTAGGGAACTTTCGCTCTTCACCTGAATAAGGATCTATGTCGGAACCCATGGAACTATTTGCCCAAATTTTACCATCCGCTGTGGAGGCACCAACCGCGATTACACCCGGGATATTTGCCGGAATTGATACATCGTTAATGTTCGTTTTTTGGCCATTATTTCCAGCAGCGGCCACAACAAAAATACCTGCATCCAATGCCTCATTTACCGCCTGTACAGTTTCAGATTGTAGATTGCTCATTCCCCTTCCTGGGTCGCCACCTAAACTTAGGCTAATGATATCAACATCTTGAGAAATTCTACACCACCTAATAGCCAATGAAACTCTGTCCGACTGACCTGCTTCTCCTTCAGGACCAAGGGCCAATGCTACGGAGAGTGAAACACTAGGGGCCGCCCCAATATAGGTACCATTGGCAATTAATAATCCGGCCATCAGGGTACCGTGATAATTTTCCCCTATGTCGCGTATATTATCGTGCTCTCCTGAGTAAAAATCTCGAAATCCGACTAGTTTGCTATTTTCGAAATCAGGGTGAGAATAATCAATTCCTGTATCCACTATGCAGACATGGACCCCATCCCCAAAGTAGCCCTGTCCTTGTAATTCCCTTATTCCTGAGGATTGATACGCCCACTCTGAATCAGGAAGGTAAGAGATCAATAGAGGTTGAATCGATGACCAAGTCATTAACAATAGCACTGTTCCAATAGCAAAACTAGCAGCACCCCACGGCCATAGAAACTCCTTCATCGGACCTAATGGCCAACGAAGCTCTCTTGCTTCTTGATCGGTCAGCCCATAGTCGGAGCCAGGATACCCCGGTGCCTGAGGGTCGACCGCGGTCAGCAACCTGCTATCTTCTGGTTCAGGCATTAACTCAAGGTCTTCGAGAGTCATTGGCCAATCACTAACGCATTCTATTTGGTTTTCACCTATGAGGTCTTGTCTTGACCAAGGTTGCAAAAGTGGTTTATTTAGGTCAGAATGGTGCACCGGGTCTTCTCGATCCAGATCTTGTAAAGTACCAAACCACAAACACTAGGATAATTGCTAGAATTATTCCAATAACTGTGGTTGGTGTTGAATCATCTACTGCCTGAGCCTTGAGTGAGTATCTCTTGCTTACAGTTTCAGGTTCTTCACCAAACTCTTGACCTTCTGTTGAAATTTCAAAGTCAAACCATTCCTGTGAAGGCCCATCAAAATCTGTCAGATTTATATCGATTAGATAGGTTACCGAATCTCCCGACAGTACATCTTGAGTCACGCTTGAGCTTACATTCTTTCCACGAACCGTTCCAACCAACTTGACCTTCTCAGCATCAACTAGGCCAGTATTTTCTACAACCACAGTAAATGTGTGTATTGTTCCGAATAATGGATCTCCATTGGAATAAACATTGGAAATCTCAAGGACTGGAAGTGAGGTCTTCACTCTTATGACTAAAGGAGGATAAGTTCCATTATTCTTGTCTGTTACTGAAATTGTAATGATGAAATCTTCACTTCCTGTTGCATTCTCTGGTGCAATCACCTTGATTGTGTGAGTTGTGTCTACAAATGCACCTACAGTGTGTGATGTGGCGCCTGTTCGTTGCCAATCTGGTGGGAGTTGAGTGTCATCGAATACAAATTCGAATCTCTCATCACCATTACCACTATTGGTGAATAATAGAGGTATTGACAATTCCTCACCTGGACGGATACCGTAGATATCCAAGAGTGGCTCTCTTAATTCGAAATCATGGAATTGAGGAATTCTAACAATTACTTCTTGTTCGAACTGATAGCCATCTGCTGAAGTGAATCTAATATCTACAGTGTGACCATTGGTCAGTGACTGAGCAGTAGATTGATTGGCCGGAGTTATTCGAAGCAGTAGATTGTCGTAGGTTGTGCTATTGTTGCTATCTAAACCAAACTCAAAGGTGAAAGGAGAAGTCCAATTTTCAACAGACTGATCCCATGCCTCTACACTCCAATACTGGCCATCGGTACCTGCAACATTTCCAGATACAGTGTAACTAGAGACAGTCTCATGTCCAAGATAATCAAGTGACATTGTAAACTCGATTGAATCATATTCACCTTCATCTCCAAGGGTGGCTTGAACATCATCGAACTCACCTTCATCAGTTAGTTCTCCACCAGTTACTGATACTATTGTAGCACTAATTGTATGGTTGGAAATTCTGTCGAAGAGTATGTCCTGAGTAACCGACGCGGTCAAATCCGTTCCAGAACCTGGTACGTTGATTGACTTGCTTGTGGAATATTCCATTACACGGCCCATTTGATCGACAGAGAAGCTTCCTTCGACACCAATCATTCCAGTAGGCATCAGGATTGATATTTCACCAGTCTCAGTCAACATTGCATCCCATCGGACACCTGCTCCTGAAGACAGAATGAATTCCGCCTCATCAATAATCTCTGCGCCTTGTATTTCGGATTCAGAAGCATGATGCTGTGTTCCATTAAAGTCTAGCCATTGGGTTGAAAGATATAGCCAACCACCATACAATAAATCGATGTCAATATTTCCACCATCACTAATGTCTGCATCAATACTGGCCATTCCTACAAGATTAGATGATTCCAACGTTGCTCTAATTATCCAACGACCTGGTTCTACAGAAGCGGTCCATTGACCGTTCCAGACTCCATCCTGTATTACCTTGTCAGGAACTACTCTATCTCGAACCATGCCATGTGAAGGAATCAAGATTAATTCGACTTGCTCACCAATGTTTGACAATTCAGAGTGGCTTACATTTCCAAAAATGTCGACATATCCAGCGGTTAGCTCTATTTCTACCGAGTTTGGAGCATTCATAGCAATGGATTCCATTTCTTGGTCAAATCCTTCTCTAAATGTTGAGACTTGCCAAGTTGTGTCTGCAGGAACAAATACACTCCATTCGCCAGCGGCGTTGGTAATTTGGGAAATATTGTCATGGCCTTCGCTGGTCATTAGAATTTCTACATTAGGTACGCCCTCTCCAACGTCGGCATCATCATCGTCATCATGATCCCAGAATATTGTTCCAGACATCTCATAGTGTGTTGATGCAATAATATCAATTAAATCATTCTCACCAGCAACTAAACCACCATCTAAGAATTCGATCGAATCGATAACGTAGCGAGTTCTATCTACGGTTTGGTTTAGTTCAATATTCCATGAACCAGATGAAATAATTCCTGATGTTTGTCCAGATTCATCGGTACTGTCAAGATATACAGTTCCTAATCCATCATTAGAAGTTAGTTTCAAGTCCATATCTTGAAGATAAACTCCATTTGAATCAGAAATTCTGACTGAGAATGAAGCAAGTTCACTGGTTGAAATGGTTTCAGCATTGTTCGCGTTTTGTTCGGATACGGTAATCGTTGTTCGGACTCCTTCAATAACTCCGGTGTCAGTCTCTACAGAATCGATTACAACAATCCACACTCCATCTGTCAGATGGTCAATTAGTGTACCATTCATATCGGTCTTTCTAGTGATAACTTCTCCGCTGTTTTCTGGATTGATGAACCTAACTAACTGATCAACTAGTGGCCCACCACTTTCATTGGTAAATGTCAGATCTATCTTCCATTCTGGGTCAAAACCAATACTTCTGCTAACTACTTCACCACCGAATCCTACCTCAAAGTAGGCATCTCCAGTCATTATTCGAGTTCCGAAAATATCTCCAGCACGAGCATTTGAAAGTTCTACATTGATTCGGTATGAACCCGCTTCCACAGGTACTCTTGCAAATCCTTGTGAAATCCATTCATCTCCATCTTCTTCTACATTAATCGTTAAACCTGCAGTATTTTCAAGTGGGACAATGGAGAATTGGTAATTGACTGGTGTCCCGTTAGTAACATTATTGTCGCCAGTGTTATCCAAGAAGAAATCTATCTCTAGGAAGGACATAGCAGGGTAAAGGTGGATGTCTACCGTATCATTTTCACCATCAACCATCAGAGTTGCTTCACTTGCATTTAGCCAATCTAAATCAGTTGTAAATGTCCAGTTACCTTCAGGTAAAATTGTGTTAAAGGTACCAAACTGAGTGACGTCAATATGCCACACAGCATCAATATCATCATTGGTCGCAAATACAGTAACCTGCTCCCATCCTTCTAAATTAGACGAGTAATAATTTCCTAATCGATTTAGATTTAGATTTCCGTTAACATCGTAACCTGGACGTGCGACCATTGTGATGTTTTCCATACCCTCTTCGACTGTGAATCGGGTACCATTAACCACATTCAAGACATTACCAAACACCGCAGCGTCAACTACGGAACCAATCGGCAATACGACGTTGAATACACCATTCGCGTCAGTAGTTTCGGTTGTTGTGAAATTCTCCCAATGGAAAATTACCTGAGTAAAGTCAACAACCTCTGCTTGGATCGTGGAATTGGTGACTTCTGCATTGGTGTCATAGTAAACTGTTCCAATTACATTCATTGATTCCCTAAATGTAAAGGAAGTCGAAATGTCTGATTCAAGGTCAATTTGTTCCCATAATTGCTCGGAATCACTCAAGTCATGGCTGAGAATCCATTGACCTTGGGATAATTCTGCCAAGTATTCACCACTGACGTTATCGAATACAGCAACAACTGGTGCTGCTGAATTATCACTCTTTACCAGAGTCAAATTTTCGCGATCCTCAACAGATGTTTGTAAACCATCAACGATTTGACTTAATGTGAATCTCAAATCGAATACAGTAGGTATTGGAGTTGGGAATTCAACTTGGGAATCCATTTCTGCATCGAATTCATGTCTCAACTCTACTTCATTGAAGCCGTCTTCATCCATATCCAAAGCAAAGGTATACTCTCCTGGCATGATAGGACCGAACTCGAAAGAACCGTTCTCATCTGCGGTTAACATACATGGCGCGTACATTACTTCACTACATTCTCCGAGAATAGTATCATTATCAGATTCGGAGTGAACCATAGTTACAGAACCAGCCAAAGTATTGCCATTTTCATCGGTTAATGTTCCGGAAATGGATCCACCCGCAACATCGATTTGATGAAGTGACGGAACACCTCTGAAAGGAACGTTAAATCCATCAATAATTTCGATTCTAGTGCCATCGTTGAAGATAACTGCTACGTTGTATTTTCCAGGTATGGCGTCGATTAGGTGGAATGTTCCAGCTTGAACCATAGGTCCGCTGAACTCACCCTCTCCACTGAAAGTACCTGTGCCGTTTAGGGTTCCATAGGAGTCTAGTTCCTCATTACTGGCGTCTACGGTGAATACACCTGCTCCAATTAGAGAAGAACCATTGTGTTCTTGTGAGAATGAGGATGTACCGTTTGAAGTAAATCTGCCAGTTGCATTAATCGCACCCTCAATCAAGAAGTCTCCATCTGATAGGGAACAAACCGAGTAGTTCTCCGGCATTGTTCTATTTTCGTTACAATCTCCATCAACAATTTCCTCTCCATCAATTACTCCGGAGAGTGTTCCGCGGCCGGTAAATTCACCGGATCCTGCTAGACTATGCCCGTGAAGAATAGTCTGTGTGTGAGTTCCTACGAAATCATTGACTGTCATCAGACCATTACTGATGACTTCTCCTTCACCAGTAAATGTCACTTGACCGATTCCTTGGAAAGCAAGGTCAGGGCCGTTTACGCTACCTGTAGAAGTTTCTAACATAATTGGTTGCATCTGAATTTGATCCCAAGCAGGAGACAATTCAACAACAGCGTCGGTGATTGCTTGACCACTAAAGGAACCGGCGCCATTCCAAATTAATCGACCTGTAGAGAATGATGGTTCTACGATGATATCCCCGTTAATCAGGGCCTGACCATTGGAATGGCCATCTTCTCCGGAGACATTAATGATAGTCTCCGATAACCACTGAGAGCCGGAAACATTGCCCAATATTCCAGTGATAAGGTTGACATTTCTTTCGCCAATTGTTGATTCGGTTGCTACATCTTGTAGCATACCGCCACCACCGCTTGCTAATTCATCGCGAGCTGCCCTAAGATCAGACTCGCCAAAGAAGGCTGAAACTCTTATCTTTCCTGCTGGAACAGTGAATGAATAGTCTCCGTTTTCATCTGCATCTACTGTACCGATAGGGATCCAATAAGTGCGAGGGTCTTGGTCAGTTACAGTGCCATTTTCATCTGCGACCTCTTCGCCACTAAAGGCATCCCTTTCGATTAGTATTCTAGCATTAGGAACAGGACCTATGCCGTCTAATTCAACTGTACCTTCTATAGTTGCACCACTGTAGTATTTGACAACCTTAACATTTGCATTTGCTCTGCCAATTGCAGCATAGCCACCATCGAAAATATCTGGAACACTGTTATTGTCTTCATCAGGTGAGTCTGAGCCGTCATCGTACCAATTGGCAATGACGAAGTGATTCATCATTGCACCAGGAAGCGGGAACGCGTTCTCTAGTGGGGAACCTGGAGTTCCGCTGATAGCCCATGTTGGCCCGGGTTGTGACGGGTCTACGGTTAGTCCCAAGCTTGAAGTTCCATATCCAACATAGATTCTTGCAACCATAGTTTCGAAGAAAGATTCCGTTTGCTGGTATTGTATATCTACAAGCTGAATCATATCTGTAGAATCTTCCATTGCTCCAGATTGTTGCTTGACAACATCCGACATATACTCCTGTTCATAGCGCTCAGCAGTCATGAAGACTGTCGGTCTATCACCTCGCTGAGTCTCATAGACCGATTCGATGTAATGATTCGGATCTAGACCAGAAAGGGTGGTTGGCGCGTAGAAGATACCAGTTGTTTGCCCTCTGTGGTAACTTTGGTCAGCGTAATAGGCTCCACCAAGTGGATACAATCTATCGTCTATTGCGAAGTAGCGAATCTCATTATTTCGTTCGATAGTTTCTCCCAAACTACCTTCATAATCCTGAACCTCATAGACAACTTGAGAAGAAATATCATGGTACATTTCCACTAATTCATCTAAGGTAAGTGCCGTGGTTAGGAAAGCACGCGATAGACCTAACTTAGCATTAGCACGGTGTAGGTTTGTTGAAACGTCATCATAACTTTCGATTAAGTCAGCAGTGTATCTGTAACCACCAATTTCGTAATGGGTTGTATGCTCCTCATAAGGTTGGCTAGATCCCCGTGCTTGGTCGAAAATCGATTTAGCCTCTGTCTCATTTGTAGTTGCATTTCCAACTTGCTTTCCATCCTTGAAGACAAACCACATTGGTTCGGTCGGAAGCCCATTTTCATCTAGTATGGTACCGTGCATCAAATCTGTAGTGATTTCCAGGTTTCCTGCTGTAAAGGAAGAATCTTGTACCTCCTGTACGTTTTGATAGATTAGAACCAAAGAACGATCTATTACGAATTGCTTTTGACCAGGTCCAAGTGATAGAATATCATGGAACTCTTCAATTTGTTCTGTTGTTAGATGGTTTTGAATGGTTTGAGTGAATTCCTCACCAAATTCTCCGTTTGCAGAATATTGCCTATCTCCTTGAGCTAGTGTGGCGATAAACATAGCAAGTGTATCTTCTTGACCAGAGGAAAGTAACATTCCACCACTGTGAGGAATACCGGACTGGAAGTTATCAGCAACGGTAGGATGTTCTCCGGAATCCAATGCTTGGAATCCATAATCCCACCAAGAGACAAAAGCAGGTCTTTGGCCAAAGCCCTCATCAGAATCTTGTTCTGAAAGCCACTCATAGGCCATATTCCAGCCTCCACCATTGAATCCAGGGCCAAATGTTCCCATGTACCAACAACCATTTCCGCAGTTCGCTGTTGGATTGTATGAACTGCTGTCCAGAAGTGACAGCCCTCCGATATCGAACCTCATTACATCTGGAGTAATGTCGTAAATTACCTGATCAACATCCCCCGAGGCAGTCTCGCCCCTTGGTATACCTGAGTCGACACCGTAGGTTGCATGTTGAGTTGCCACTAGCATGAATACTAGCACTAGGGCTGGAATCATCGGCTTCTTTAGGCTAGCCGTTCTAGCAGAGCGGAAGCGGGCTCTTGGAGTTCCAATTCCCGCCCGACGCCATTCTTTGACGAAGCCGGAGAAATCAGCCATATTCCAAAGTGCTGCGATTCCGATAGCCCCAACAACGGCCATTGCAGGAGTTGCGTTGAGAATGAACCTACCAGCGGTCCAAGCCATGTATGAAGCAATTAGAACCCACAAACCAACTAGCGAAAGCCCTTGCTTTTCTTCTCGGGCGCCTCTCCAAAGTAGGATGAATGCGTAGCCTAATGCAATCAGAGTAACAATCGGGCCGAAGGAAGCGAATAGTACACCTCTACTAGGGGCCTGAGCCTCACCGATTGTTCCGAATATCTTGTTCTTTGAGAAATAGAATCCACCAGTGAATAAGATATCCCAGCCGTCGTAATATTCCGCAGTTTGTAGAATCCACAACGCAGATAGAATTCCGCCGAATAGTAAGCCACCGCTACCTAATACCAACAGCCAAGGTTTGTCGCGGAAGCTGGATGCTACCCAACCTAGTGCAAATGTAAATCCAACAATGTAGAACATAGGTTGGAATCCGCTGGGAGCCCAAAGTAGGTTAAGCCCAGGCCATATGTAGAATGGCAATGGGATTAGGAAAGTTGTGAACATCATCTGCAAAGCGGCCGAGGTAAGCGGTAGGCTGTCACGTCGGCGGAACATATTGAGAACTATTTGGAAAGCAAATGCTAGGAAAAGAATCCCTGGCCCGTAAACGAATCCTTTCCAACCTAGCGCTACTGTTGAGAAGCTAATCCCTGCTAATGTTGCATAAGACATCATAACTGGATTTCGATTCCACATTTCTCGAATTCCAGCAATCAAGTAAAGTGGATTGGCACTTGGGTTGCGGAATACCCTCTCACTGCCGATTTCTCCTAATGCTCTAACCCAGAAGTAGATGGCTAGAGTTAGGAAAAGAAGTGCAAAGGAGTCGTGGTCTGCTAGGCCAAACGTTGAGTGGCTAATGTGCCCAGGCATCAATGCCATGAGCCATGCAGCAAATATTCCTGCCTGTGCGCTGTGAAGGCGGTTTGCAATTCCAGCAACTGGTAGAACAATCAAAGCTCCGAAGATGGCTGGCATACCCGCAACAGACCACCAAACGACTTCTTCGGCTGCAATGCCAGTTAGCCATTCGAGAGCGAGACCACCTAATGCTAGACCCCACGAAAACAGTGGGGGCCGAGGATTGATTCCTCCACTAGGGTAGGAGCGATCAGCATCGAAAATGAAGTGTGCATGCTCTGCTACAATGTAATCTACAACCCTCTTCATGTACCAAGGGTCTGAACCTCCTGTCATATCCCAAAGTCCTGTTATGTTTGCATTCATCGCAGGAAGGACGTTCCAACCGGTTCTGATCAAGAGACCAACAATTACTGCAGAGCCGACTAGGATGGAATAGGAATTATCTCTCCACCACAAGCGGAACTGACTAGGTTCTCGACGAGGAGCAATATCCCCGAACCTTCCACTAGATGCAAGCATGATTGCAAGTACATTCAACCAGAACGTAATGAAGAACCAAGAGAACGCGCCAGCGAAGTCATTACCGGCTAGGAATTCTAATTGTTCAGGGAGGCTAACTCCGATCTCAACCAAGTGAGATAGAGTGTAAATTAGCCAATTTACTGCAACTACTGCGCCTAGAACGTGCCATCTCTCAGCACGACAGAAGGCTACAAACATCACTACTACTGAAGTTACTAGAGCCCATACCCCTCCAAGGTAATGGTGTTCCTCAAAGGTAGCAGCATCTGAAATAGTTGCCAATGAATAGAGTGGAATCAAGTTAACAATCAAGAGAATGAATGAACTGATTAGTATATCACGATGCTCTGAGAAATCTATTTTCTTTGGTAGCCTATCAAACAAAGATCCATTTCCACCATCATACAAAACTCCCCTGAATAATACAGCAAAAATAGTCCCAAGCATCAATGATGCAGCATAGAAAGAAAAGAAATTAGCCGCTATACCGGCCCTCTGGACATCGATGAGTAGATTCTGTAAACTATCTCCTTCAGATAGTGCCAATTCCGGCATGGATGCAGCATAGGCCACAGAAACGTGGAATCCAGCGACCATTGTGAATAGGATAGTTGCTTCCTCATTTCTATTCGATTTTACAAGAATGAGTGTTGACACAGCCATGAATGCAAAAGTAGTTGCTAGTATGGCGTCAATAAATCCGAGGATTTCAAGCGCTATCGGTCCGACTGCAAAGAGTAGTACGAATAGCGAGTTTCGGTTTATTGGTGAATCTTCTGGAAGGGCAGATACCCAAAACCTTCCCATTACAGCCGCTAACGCGGCTGCGACGGGAAGGATAACCAACTTTCCTGTGTCAATCATCGCATCATCAGAGAGGGATGTGGCAGCGAAGAGTAACAGAAGTAATCCTGCTAACACCGCTGGTGCCGAAACCAGTCCGTTGTACTGGCCGACGTCCCTCGTTTTCCCGTTTTCATAAGACATTATTTCATCACCGTCTATTTGCAGCCTAAAGGCTCAGCGTCGCGGCCACCCAAACTTCTGTTATAACCGTTCTCGGAGTTTACGCTACGTAGTAGCGGGCCTAGGTTTCCAAAAACACGCTCAAAGCGCCCTATACGCAATATCTCTACGATAATGTGAGCCGGCCAAATTGATTTCTTCGATAATGGCGTATGCTGCGTTTACTGCCGTTGGAAGATCAGATGCCACAGCGGTTGCGGATAGGACTCTTCCCCCACTGGAAAGAAGTTTTTCTTCTTCATCCCGAAGGGTGCCGGCTTGGTGTACAAATGCGACGATTTCACCTTCTTCGATTCGAGTA
>CALEIW010000106.1 GCA_937876055.1 uncultured euryarchaeote | reverse complement strand
TCTACGCCATCCGCCCAAAATTGTATCTTCATATCCAATTTTCCAGAGGTTAAAATTGGAGATTGCACCTGCATACGAACAATAGTGGTTTCTCCTGGATTCATATCTTCCAAACCGGCCCGGTCATAGATTATTGCTGTCCACCCATCGTGTGCAAACGATAGGCTAGGTGTCTGTATTGGAGTTCCATTCTCGTAAACAGGTGCGATATTTATTCCAAGCGAATTAATCGAGTTACCAATATTCTGTAACTCAAATTCCAGGTCAGCAACGCCTCCCGGTTGGATAGAAGCAGTCCCACCTCCTTCGATTACTTGCATACCCTTCCATTCACCGTAACGAAGTGAAAAATTCCACCAATCTTGATTTCCGGTATGGTCTCCAATCAAAGCCACGCTAAAGTCATGAATCGAATCTGCAAGAGGGAAACCGGAGGATACTTCAGGCGCTGTAACACTAAATTCTAGCCACTGAACAACATCGCTTGGAGCGTCAAATGAAAATCCCACTTCCGGACTTGTTGGATGATCCCATGATATCTGCCAACCAGATGGGCTAGAGATTTCAATTAGCGCAGTAGTGTTTACCTCTGCTAGGTTGGTGAAATTGGCCGCTACGCCAATAGTTAGCCCCGGGTCAATGTTGAAAATTGAACCGGAATTGACTCCAAATTCAACTCCTAAATCTTCCAATTGCCAAGGGTAGGTTAATCCTGATGTGTTGAATACAGTGTGGTCCGCCCATTGTTGCAATTCTAATGTTCTAGATTGGTTTATTCCTCCAGTACTTGGTAGACCGACCGAGGATTCTCCGGTAACGGATACATGAATGACACAGGCGGCTAAATAAGTCCCTTGAATGGACGGGTGGCTCCCATCTGAAGCGTATAGGTCAGAGAAAATAGTTCCATCATCAGTAGCATTAGATATGGAGAAAAATATATTCTCAAATGCCATCCCTACAGGAGCGATGAACACTGGTCTTTGATCAGATGATAGGTTTTCAGCGTAAGCAAGGTAACCAGTTTCTAGATGATGTTGCATCGTTTCGTAGTCAGGATATCTCCAACTATTGCTCTCATCACCATATCTGTAGCCCCAAGTCATTAGAAAGAAGGTGTCTCCGCCATTGTCATCAACCAAATCATCGATAATTTGAGCGCCTTGCATGCTATCTTGCCAATAGGATGAACTTGTTGGGAAACCTGGAACTTGGCTTTGGTCTTGCAATATCACATAATCGTGAGGAGACCTCAGAGTGCTGAACCATTCAGTACCTTCAGTTTCAGCTTGTTCTCCATGCCAAGCAAGTGTCTTGCCTCCACTAGTTAAGGGCTGTACATCGGGGGTAAATCCCGAAGAGGTTAGTAAATTCTCAACTCTAACACTCAATTGATTGTTGGAAGTATATGAATTTCCAATCAATAATAGGTCAAGTGTAGAATCATTGGAAGACGACTCCAAAGATTTCGGAGGCTCATTTAATTGGCTCGGCGCTGTTGATACAGATAGCAATGCGAGAATCATTGCCATGGCCAAAGCCCTGCCTCGCATGATAGACGCTCATCGTTCTCGGTTTTGATTCCTACCCTTTCTCGATGAATCGATTAAACGAAGCAACTATGCTTTTGGGTGCTGTTCCATGATCATGGCGTCGAAGTGGCCATTTGGTAAGAAGAACGCCCCCGCCAAACCAAAGCCTACAGAAGAGAAGGCTGAGGTAGTTGAGTATGAGAGAAAGTCTGAGGATAAACAGGAGGATTTAATCGAGGATAAAAGCCACCTGAAAGACAAATCTTTTCTTGATGCAATGGCGCTATTAGGCGATGATTGATTTTGAGGACTCAGAGTACGGGGTCTGGGATAAGGCGGCCTATGGCATCGATGTCGAATTCTCCAGCTTGAATTGGAACTCGAAGGCCAAATTCAGAAGCAACAGCAGGATCTATTTCTCCGATTTGTCCGATTTCTTCTCCGGATACAAAGACCTTAGCGCCCCTTCCAGATAACCAAGGTCCTTCTTGTAATTCGGTTGATTCCCAAACGATGTCATCAAGATTTGCTCCAATATCTCTGAGGAGGGCTTGTGCAAATCCTTTCGCGGCAGAGAAACCTCCTCCAACTTCAGCACAAGCCCACGCAGCCCTTGTAGCATTATGAGAGTCCAATACAACCGTCCCAATTTCGTAAACTCGTTGTGGTAATTCATGATGTCGATTTGCTGCCAGTAGCTGCAACAAACTTGGAAGAATTCTCTGCCTCATAATTGTGTGGTCAATGGTAATTGGGTTTGCTAATTCAGTAGCAGTTGCCAAACTCGCCCATCGTGTATTGTCAAATTGAACTCTTTCGTTTGATAATGTAAGACTTTGAGTTTCTTGAAGATTCAATGAGCGTAAACTTTCTCGAATTCTTCTATGTAAATGCGCAGAAGGTAAAGGAATAGCATCTAGATGAACGGATGATAAGATGTTGGGCATATTCTCGTATCCATAACCGATAGCAATATCCTCAACAATATCCACTGGATGCATTATGTCAGATCGCCATCTAGGCATGGCGATTACATGTTCTCTTTCACCTACTTCTAGGTCCGCCCAACGCTCGGCTTTGTTTACTCCATCGGTTACCGCGCGTGAGGCTACTAGATTACCCCCCATCCTTTGTATTGAGGAGGCGATTTCTTCACTGCCAAGAGTCAGGCCAAGAATTCTTTCAATCAATCGATCAGACACTCTATGTTCCTTGGACTGCATATTTGGTGTCATTCTAACCAGTCCATCGTAACCAGTGACCTTCACTTGTTCTATTGTTCCGCCGCGTTCAGATAAAGCAAGACAAACGAGCAATAAACAAGCTTCTACGGCTCTTTCGTCCCAGCCTGTTACATCAATGAAGAAATCTGTTGTTGATTCACTAACTGTGGTATGTTCTCCATTAATTATTGGTGGAAAAGATAGGATGTCATCATTCGAATCTAATATTACTGGATAAGCATCCATATTTTCCATTAAAGGGGCGTATTCTACTCCCTTCGGGTGTTCGCTAAGTATCTCATCGATTGACATTTTCTTATCCATAGCTAATGGGATAAACGAGTGTGTGCCAGGTACAGTAACCACTCTGAAAGGCGGACTTAAAGTCGATAGATCATGAACTCCTATAGATGAAAATCGCCTTTTGCGACCAAGGCTGAGGTGTAATTTTTCCTGATGGTCCATTAAGGATTGAATAAATTGGTCTTTTTCCTCATCAGTATCTCCGTTATTTACTCCTCTGACAATCGCACCCATGATGACTGGTCGAACTGATTCAAGACTGGAATCAACCTCCAAAGCGATACCACTATCTTTAGTTTCAATTGTAGGTTTTTGACTATCCCCGTCTAGAAAAGCCCTAGCTGCTCTTGCCATGGTTTCATGGCTAAGAAGGTCCGGTCGGTCAGGAAATACCTCAATTTCAATTGATTCTTCATCGCTACCTTCGACCACGCATCCGATTTGAGATAGCCTTTCCATCCAATCTTCGGAATCATAAGTCGCACCATTTTTTTCTTGAATGGAGCGAAGTAAAGAATGACTCAAGGTGATAGTTGGCAGATTAACACCTCAGTTTCTCAACCACATCGGAAGCGGTCTGTCATATCCTATTAATCGAAGACCAGATATTGCTGCGGTATCATGATCGAGAGCTCGCAGATTTCGTCTTGTTAATTCGTTGAGATTGTTTATTCCCAATTCTAACATCCAACCTCTTAATGTTCCATCCATCCAATTTAGTGCTGCTTCAGCATCACCATTAGGAGGAGGCGCTACAACTGCAGAACATCCAGCTGCAACAGTAATGAGTAGATCTTCTGCAGAAGGGGCTTCGTGCATCTGGAGTAAAATTCTCCTTCCTTGATTTGGCAAGTTCATTGCTTGAGCGACTAGTCCAATTCTGGGTAATGCCGCTGCGGCCCTCGAGCCTCCGGCTGAAGCAACATCAACTATTGCGCCATCAAGGTCTAAATCTACAACTAAGCGGAATAGGTGCTCTACCCTTGAGATGCTGTCCTTTAGGAATACTAGTGAATTGTCGGTCATCCTACTGTAAAGTGAAACCAATAATGCTTCGATTTCTGCATCGTTAATGGCTGGCATCTTAGTTAGATCTAGAACCATACCAGAACATTGATTGATTATACCTACAATATCCGATAGATTTTCTTCGGTGACCAAAATTAGGTCGTTTGTTCTAGGTTCTGAAATAACTAAACATGGTTGATTTGTGGAATATCCACTAACTTCCTCAGTCATATTTTCCTTGTTAATTATCCAAGGAAGAGGAGTTATCAGTCCATTTTCTTCTTGACCAGCAGGGTGTATTGGTGAGCTAGTGTCTACTTGGGTGTGGGCGGGTAATCTATCCCTTGCAGATGGCACTAGTGTGATTCCTTCGAAGCCCTCGGTAACGGATGTCTCGGGTAACTCGGGTTGCGGAGGTCCATCTTCGCTTGGTACGATTACCAAAGCGTCTGAATCAATGTAGAGTCCCAGTGGTTCAAGATGTTCCGCCAATTCATCCACTTCACTCGAATTAATCGATCTCATTGTAGCTCCTTCCCCCGGTGGAGGACAGGAACCAGAAATGATCAAGCGGCCGCCAACCATACCTCTTCCCGGGTCGTTTCCGGTGTTTCCAAGGACTACTACAGTCCCTCCCCTCATGGCTGCACCAGTAGCAGATCCAGCGTGACCTCTGACAACAACGAATCCACCATTCATCTCGGCTCCGGTTTCATTTCCTACAGAGCCTTGGACAATAATCTCTCCACCAGCCATTTTCTGGCCCACACGGTCTCCTGCATCTTTCTCTACAGTGATTCTACCAGACTTCTGGAAGGCACCTAACATTGAACTACAACCTCCCTGAAGAGTGAAGGTTCCTCCATCATTCATCGCCCCTGCACATTCTCCCAGATCACCCAAAAGTAATACTCTGGAATTTTCAG
>CALEIW010000105.1 GCA_937876055.1 uncultured euryarchaeote | reverse complement strand
GACACATCATCTTGTGAATTCTGATAGAATTAGGATGATGTCAACATCCGCACCAAACGGTGTTAGTTGTGGTAACCATATTGTTAATTGTGCGAGAGGTGGGATTTTGGATGAGGCTGCAGTTTTAGATGCTCTAGAATCAGGTCATTTGACTAGTGCTGCGTTAGATGTGTTTGAAATAGAACCAGCTATTAATAACCCATTAGTTAGTCATCCTAACTTCCATGGAACACCACATATCGGAGCTTCAACCCTAGAGGCACAATCCAGAATAGGTGAGGAAATGACCACGTTACTGTTGGACCATTTCGAAGGTAAAAGGCCACATTCAGCATTGAATTAAGCCGGTAACTTCATCGCTAGTATGACTTAGTGAATATCATGAGAGCATTTGTTACAGGAGGAAGCGGTCATGTCGGCGGTAACCTCGTTCGCGAGTTGCTTTCAAGGGGATATGAAGTAGATTGTTTAGTGCGTTCCGACACTAGAGCATTGGATAATTTAGACGTTAATCTTGTCAAAGGAGATATGCTAAATCCAAAAGAAATGGTTTCTCTTATGGCAGATTCAGATGTTGTTTTTCATTCTGCTGCCTTCGTTGCTGTGGAGAAGGTTAAGGAAGATTTGATGCATAAAATCAATGTTGAAGGTAGTCGGTCAATAGCCACAGCTGCAATAGATTCGGGTGTTAATAAAATGGTATATTTCTCCAGCGTTCATGCATTCGAACAACAACCCACCTCCGAACCTTTGACCGAAGAAAGACCTCTTGTCACCGATCGAAAAGCCCTCCCATATGATAGAACAAAAGCTGAAGCCCAAAAGGCTGTTCTTGGCTTCCGTGACCAAGGGCTAGAAGTCAATGTAATACATCCAACTGGTATTATTGGCCCATACGATTTCAAGCCTAGTAGGATGGGAAGGGTATTGCAAGATATTACGAATGGGAATATGCCATTCGCTATCAATAACGGATTTAATTGGGTCGATGTTCGTGATATTGCAAAGAGTGCTGTAAATTGCGTAGACAAGGGTGTTGATGGACAGAATTACATCTTACCTGGTCATTGGGCGTCGATACCCCATTTATCGACGATGATTAAGCAAATAACAGGTAATCGAACTCATCTTATTTCTGTACCTTTTTGGATGGCATATCTAGCATTGCCTTTCGCTTCAATAAGTTCCCGAATATCTGGTAAAAGACCTAGTTTTAGCAAAGGGAGTTTGCAAGCTTTAGCAATTCAATGTAGAAATATTCCAGGGATCTTGGCTAACGAGCATTTGGGACACGTACCCCGGCCATTAGAACAAACAATAGACGATACCGTTTCTTGGTTAAAACAAAATCAACAGTAGGTGTCTAGATGATTTTATTATCATATGAAGAATACAAAACCGCTTGTTATGTGTGGCTAACATTAGCATTTATTGTTTTCATGATTTTGATTTTTGTCAAGGCACCCTATGGAAGACACAGGGCTAAGGGTTGGGGTATCGAGATTTCGGCAAAAAATGGCTGGATAATTATGGAATCTATCCCTGCAGTGTTACTGACTGGTATACTAGCTCTAGGCCATAACAGGGATGTTGTGGTCTTATTTTTCTGGGCTATTTGGACCGCCCATTACGTAAATAGGGCGTGGGCTTGGCCGAATAGAGCTAAGTTAGAACAGAAACTTATGCCTTTAAGTGTGGTAATATTAGCGATAATTTTCAACACGATTAACTGCCTGTTAAATGGAATTTGGTTATTTGACCTAAGTGGAGGATACGGAATATCTTGGCTTACAGATCCGAGGTTTATCTTTGGAATAGGCATTTTTTTCTGTGGCATGATTATCAATATCAAATCGGATGATATCTTATTCTCATTACGAGATGATGGTAGTACTGGCTACAAAATACCCAGAGGAGGGTTATTCGAAAAGGTGAGTTCGCCGAACTATCTTGGCGAAATTATTGAATGGATTGGATTTGCAATTGCGACATGGTCACTAGCGGGCTTTACATTCGCTATCTGGACATTCTGTAACTTAGCACCTAGAGCATTTGCTCACCACCGGTGGTACAAAGAGGAGTTTTCAGATTACCCTGAGGATCGTAAAGCACTGATACCCTTCGTAATTTAGTCGGTCAATTTATGCATCCTTGTCAAAGGTACTTTGAGTGCGAGTAAATTATCAGGTACATTTACATCGGAAATTTCTGAATTTAGTGATAGCCCTTGTTCCTTTTTCCCCCGCCATACTTCTGAATTAAAAACCATAACTGATTCAGAAATTTCTGTCCAGCCGTCGAATTCGAAATTAAGGGAGATTGTAGGGAAAGAATCTGCCTCTACTGCTGACCTATCGTACAGAGTAGAGGAAAGGTAATGGCAGAAAAATGGACAAATCGGTGAGAGGGCGTCCAATAAGTCTCTAACCATTCTATGTAAGGTCCAGGCGGCTGATTTATCTCCATCGTATAATCTAGATTTAACCATCTCAAGCCAATGACTAGCAAGTACTCCGGTTGAGAAATTTTTCAGGGATTGGGCCGCTGTGTATATGTCAATTTCTTGCCATGCTTTCTCAACTCTCTGCATCACCGATTGAAATTCACTAAGGATCCATTCGTCCTCTGGTGCTAAATTCGTAGGTAATTCCTCTAAATCATTAGGGACCTCGAATTGACTAGAAAATCTAGCTACATTGAATAATTTTGTTAAAACTCCGAAGTATTTCTGTTCAATATCTTCTGGATTGATTTGGAAGTCGTCACCAACTTGGGCATCACAGGCTTTCCATAAACGGAAGCATTCTGAACCAATCTTATTGGCTCTCAGATTTACCACCTTATCTGGGCCCCTAATTTTCCAAGAGCCCGTCCTACCGCCAGCCCCACATTCTAGAACCGAATTTGCGTCTATGCCATTTCCGAGAGATTTAGACATCTTTCTACCCCAAGGGTCCATACCCAAACCATCGATCCAAACATGTTTGAATCCGGGTGAATCCAATAACAAGGCACTCTTCAACAGAGTGTAATATAGCCACGTTCGAACTATTTCTTTACCCTGAGGCCTTATTCCAGTAGGGAAGGCTTCGGAGAATAATTCTGAATCGGAAAGGTAACCCGAAACAAACAGGTTAGAGTTAGACGAATCCATCCAAGTATCGAATACTTTCTCTTCACCAATAACTTGTCCTAATTGGGAAGAAAGGTCATCCCAACTACCTAGGTCTTCTCGGCTTTCTCTGTGTAAAACCCGACTTCCAGTGGGAGGATTTTCCCTCCAAGGTTGAACATAAACTCCAGCTGGTGGTGTGATAATTTTCTCACCGTCTTCTGAATACCAAATCGGGACTTCTGTGTGATACCACCTTCTACGACTAATTGGCCAATCGATGCTGATATTATCCATCCAATCCAGCAGAAATTGTTTATTCCTTATTGGATGAAATTCCATATCCTCAATTAATTCACGCATACGTTCTTGAATGTGTGTCTGTCGAACATACCATTCCTTTAGGAGGATAATTTCTACAGGGTTTTTTCCTCTCTCGCTCACCGGTACATCCTGTTCTTTTTCGATAATGTTGACTATCCTGTTAGCCGAAGAAAGGTCGTCAATTACTCTCTCCCTTGCCTCTGCAACTTTCAATCCAACATAAGGCCCGGAAACCTCTGTCATATTGCCTTCAAGATCAATTGCTTGAAATGGCGTTAAACCTAGTTCCCGGAATACAGCAACATCGTTTTGGTCACCAAAGGAACAAACCATCAATACCCCTGATCCAAATTCGGATTTAACCGAAGGATGAGTGGTAATTTCAACGGATTTTGAACGCCCTTCGGTGTTGACGGGAAGTACAATCTTTTTTCCGATTAAATGCTGATATCTATCGTCGTCGGGATGAACCACAACTACTCCACAGGCACAAATTAATTCGGGACGAGTAGTTGATATAACGACGTCAACACCGTCTTCCGTAGTCCATCGAATATCGATTAATTTGGATTTTCTTCGTAGTCTTTCTACCTCTGCATCAGCGATTGTCGTACCTTCAACGGGATCGTAAATATTAGGGCGAAGATCTTCTACAATGTCACCCCGCTTGAATAGGTCGACAAAAATAGATTGAGATACTGCTCTATATTGATCTGAATCTGTTAGGTATTCTTTATCAAAGTCACAGGAAAGTCCTACTCTAGCCGCTGTCTCCCTCATCGCTTGAGTGTATTCTTCTATTGTATCCCGGCATAAATCTAAAAATTCGGCCCGCTCAAACGTCT
>CALEIW010000104.1 GCA_937876055.1 uncultured euryarchaeote | reverse complement strand
TATCTGGTAACGGCCGTGAACTCGGTATTCACGGCCTAGAAGAATTCCTTGAAGTAAAGGCTATACAGCGCTAGAGGTGTAGAGATGGTCGGCAGGTTGCTGGTCATAACCGGTGCAAGTGGAGTAGGGAAGTCCACCCTTAGCGCTAGAATTGCAGCCTCTCTGGAGTTCGATAAAGTCGTGGCAACTGATACAATCCGAGAGACTTTGAGAACACAAATTTCTCAAAACGAAGATTCCGCTCTACATAGGTCTTCATTTCAGCCTGGAGAATCTAATGCAATCGAAGATTGGAAGGATACAACCACTCCTCTCAATAGTGCAATAGGAGCGATTGTGCAACGTGAAATGAAAAGAGGGGGAGACCTATTGATGGAAGGGGTGCATTTCGTACCTAATTTCGCAATAATCGATGAATGGAGGGCCTCAGGAGGAGATGCATGTGGAGTGGTTTTGGCTGTTGAGGATGCTGAGGAGCATGTGCGAATGATTGCAGGCAGACGAAAACACAACGGTAGATCTGTTCGACATTACCTAGACCATATAGATAGAATTCGAGAGATTCAATTTGAGATGGTTAGGTTGGCAGAAAATAGTGGTTGGTTAGTGATTGATGTAACTAAATCGGATGATCCAATAGGTGAGATTTTCTCGAAAATTCAATAATTATTTGGAGAATAGATCCTTAGTTGGTCTTTTTTGTGATATCAAAGAAATTAACCACCAACCGACTGAAAGAATTGGGGTCGATATGAGAATCACTACCATCAACCAAATCGAGACTATACCATTGGAAATCTGCCATGCCCAATAAGATACAGACAGAATGACAATTAGGAAAAAAATCCTAGATGCCTCACTAGGAGTTTCTGAGCCAAAACGATCGATTCTTGGAGAAAACAGATAGTCTACTATCGCCATAACATAACCGATTGATTAGAGATTATCAACTACTGTTTATTTTTAGGAACCTTTCCATTCAGCATCTTTTCGCTCAAGGAATGCTTGGACTCCAATTTCCTTGTCTTCGGTATCGAACAGTGCAACGAATTCGGACCTTTCAGCTAGTATACCTTCAGACATTCCAAGATCGAGAGCAGAACGAACTGCTCTTTTTGCTACCTTGATAGTATATGGTGACTTTTTGGCTATATTTTCTGCCATTTCCATTGTTCTAGATTCAAGTTGTTCGGGCTCTACAACATCGTTGATTAATCCAAGTCTTAGCGCCTCTTCTGACCCTACCATTTCTCCAGTCAGGACCATCTCCATTGCTTTGCCATAGCCGAGAATATTCGAAAGTCGTTGAGTTCCACCACCGCCCGGAATCAGTCCAAGATTTATTTCTGGGGTCCCGAACTTAGCCCGAGTGCTAGCGATTCGTAAATCACAGGAAAGTGCTAATTCAGTCCCACCTCCAAGAGCAAAACCATCAACCATTGCAATAGTTGGTTTTGATAGATTCCAAACTCTTTCCCACGCATTATCCTCAAAGAATGGTCGAACCTCATCTGAATTCTTTCCTGCAAACTCAGAAATATCCGCCCCTGCCGCAAAAGCGGCTGGTTTCTGACGCTTGCCCTCTGGGACAGGCGGAGGCGATGCGCCACGAATTACGACTACTCTGACGTTGTCATCTGCCTCAGCTTCATCACAGGCTTGTTTGAGAGCAGTATGCGAATCTTTGTTCAGAGCATTGAGTTTCTCTGGTCGATTTAACGTCCAAACAGAAATCACTCCACCAGCGGGGCTTGAGCCTTCGACCGGGAGGTTCTCGACCAGTAGCACATCTTCATCCATGGTCGACCGAAGAGCAACCGCCGCTTGAAGATACGCTCACTCAGGCGGAGGTTGAGGAGGCATTCCAGGAGGAGGGGGCATTGGCGGTAAACCGCTAGGCGGAGGAGGCATTGGTGGCATATCCTCAACCTCTGGTAATTCTTCAACAGGTTTGCTTACTGTCTTCTCTGGAATCTTCAATGGAACTCTTATCTTGAGTATTCTAGACTCGTCTATTCTGACATATGATACGCCTAGTGGAGAGGTATCATCAGGACTTTCATCTTCTTCAATTACAGTCAACCCATGATTTGCTTGATTTAGTAAAGCGCCGAGGTCTTCACCGTCCTCTAACTCTGTCCACATTCTGACCTTAGCAGCCTTTCTTTCAGCTAATGCCATTCGACGACGTCGGTCTATTTTTCCTCGAATAACCGATCTTTTCTCTCGTTGTTGCTCAACATAACTCTCGATTTCAGTTTCCATTTCAGATTGGGCATCTCGGGAGACCACTAGACGCTCAGCAATATTCTCTCCATCTCCAGCAACAGTTGGTTCTTGGGAGGAAGGCATTGGAGGGGGCATTGGCATACTAGGTGCGGGCATTGGCGCATCTGGGCTCGGCATAGCAATCGGAGGAGGAGGTAATGTTGCAGGTGCTGCAACTGGAGCAGCGACTCGGCGGCGACTACGGCGAACTTCTTCCTGTTCTACCTCAACATCTTCAGTTGCTGGTTCAGGTTCTACTTCATCCTCATCTTCTTCGATCTCGACAACAGGAGCTTTTGGAGTCGAAGGTAGTGGCCTTCGACCTGAAAATACCAATAATGAAAGGAAGGCCAATAGCACTGTTCCCGCTGCGATTTGTTGAGCAAGATTCATCGAACCTTGGAACAGTAGGAAAAGCGGTATTCCTAGTCCTAATAGGACTAGAAGCAAGAGCCGTGTGTACGAAACCATGTCTGTTCCTCGGGCTACCACAGTGGCTAGTCTCTATTCACCTTGACGGGGATTTGAGAAGATTTGATAGTCCTAGCATGGCTTTTTTCCTGTGAGATATCTGATTTTTAACCTCATTGCCTAATTCCCCAAAGGTCCCTCCATCGCCTTCCTCAGGAATGAAAATTGGGTCATATCCGAAGCCATTGCTGCCCCGAGGATGGTCAGATATTTTACCACGGCAGATTCCTTTTGATTTCCAAACTTGATTTTCATTTGAGAGAATTGCTACCGCCCGATATTCTGCACCGCTATTGCCGGATTCTTTGACTTTCTCAATAATTCCATTAAGACCAATTTCTTTCTCTACATCCGAAGATTCTGCACCCGGCCATTCAGGAAATCCATCAAGGAAAATACCTGAATCTTCGACAAGAATTGCGCTACCCTCTAATTCGCTTCCTTGAATTAATTCCATTGCTTGTCGGATTTTCGATTCTGCTACACCGTCTAATCCGAGATGTTTTGGCTCGTCAAAATTAGGCCTCAATCCGTTAATTACCAAGCCCTCTACACTGTGTCCGAGGGGCACTAACACCTCTCGAGCTTCTACAATTTTGTTTTCATTACCTGTTGCAAAGAGAATTCTCATTATCTCAACTCAAGCATGATATCTAACTCGGCCACGAATCGCATTGAATCGCTCAACGACTTCCTTTGCAGACAAATGAGATACGGCAGAAGATTTACCAGAATCAGCCGATAAATATCCTTCAACCATTGTTTCAACTGCTGATTCGAAATTATAATGGCTGGCAGTTAGGCATTCATTTAGGACCTGTAAATCTAAGCCGAGTTGTTCTATTTCTGGAGCAATTCTAGCTAGGCCAAAGTCGATTAGGGTCAAATTTCCTTGATTATCAATTAGCACATTATGTGTAGTTAGATCTCCATGTGCGATATCAGATTCATGCAATTTTCGAATCAATTCTCCAAACTTACGAATTTCTTGCGGCCCTGCATCACCATTCTGTAATGCTTCATACAAAGGTACTCCATCTATTTTTGATAGTAACATCCATCCTCCATCTGTATCTACATCCAATAGTGATGGAGAAGGAAAATCAATAGATTGTAAACGCGATAGAATCCTAGCCTCTGCAGCCAATCTTTGTCGGGTTAGTTTCCGATCTAATGAAGGGTGCCTATAGGCTCTTGGTTCCCTCTTTTTTAGAACTGCTTTTCGCCCCATCCAAGAGCCTGAAATTGCAGTTGCCTCGGCTCCGATGTGAAGGACCGTATCCTCTATCCACATCGGAATCGCCGCTTCATCCATGCCCCTCCGAGATGAGATGCCTTGAAAGCGGTTGCACAGGACGAAGTAGCGAGTTCAGATGACTATGCAGATGCCCTCGGCCCCGCTACCGCGTGGTTTAGTGACTCCCAAGGCATATTCAAACGAAGAGATAGAAGCTGAGGCTAAGAGGTTACAGAAGGTCATCAACCAAGGTACACTTTGGGACATTGAGACTTGTAAAACAATTGCACCACTAACTCTCGAAATTAATCAATTAAAGGAAGAGAACGATGTTTTTCTCATCGCTCATTCTTATCAAACTCCGGATATCGTATACGGGGTAGCGGACTCTGTATCCGATAGTTACTCACTATCCAAGGCAGCGAGAGATGCCCCACAGCAAACTATTCTATTTTCTAGTGTACGATTCATGGCCGAGACTGCGAAAATTGTCAGCCCCCACAAGACCGTTCTACATCCCTCTCCGGATGCCGGCTGTACTCTTTCTGATAGCATAACTGCAGAGGATGTTCGTGAACTAAAGTCGAGATATCCGGGAGTCCCTGTCGCATGTTACATCAACACAACTGCCGAAGTAAAGGCTGAGGTTGATGTCTGCGTAACAAGTAGCAATTATCTCAAAATTTGTGAAAGGCTCCCTGGTGATCGAATAATATTCGTACCTGATCAATTGATGGGTAAACATCTTGCTGAACATCTCGCTGGAAAGAAGGAAGTAATCAATTACGATGGCGAATGTTATGTTCACGCTACTTTTACTGGAGAAAAAATACGCTCATGGAGAAATAGGACCGCTGAGCAGGGTATCGAATTACAGGTATTGAGTCATCCAGAATGCGATGCGGACGTAATCGCGGAAAGCGACATCGTCGGTAGCAGCGAAGTACTTCGAGAAGAGGCCTTGAGACTTGGTTCAGAAGGAAAATCCGATATTATGCTAATTACAGAATGCGGAACTGCGGATCGGGTTAGAGCAGAATCAGAAAACGATCTGAATCTAATTGGAACTTGTGTCATGTGCCGTTACATGAAAATGACTCAATTGGAAGATATTCTTCAGGCACTACGAGAACCTCACCCAGACCAAATCATTGAACTCGATGATGAAATTATTCAGCATGCGCAGAGAAGTTTAGATGAAATGTTCAGGCTTGCTGAATGATTAATTCTCTCGACGCCCATTGGCTTTTGATGAATCATTTGCAGATTGGAAAGCATACAAAATCATCATCGGAATTAGAAGTACGATCGAAGATTGTAATACCACCGAAGAATAGGGTTCGAAGGTTTCCTCTAAAGCATGCATACGAATTTCCAAAGTACCATCATCCAGACTTTCTATCCATGCCAAATTGGTTTCCAATACCTGAGGATTATACTGATCTACATCATCGTCAATGGTCAATTGCAATGTTCTATTTTCTTCCATATTGTGAAGAAAAACATCTCTAGCTGTCAACAAGTCCTCGGGTTCCGCTGTTGGGTCGAATCGAGGGATTTGGAGAAATGCGACATTTTCACCAGAAATGCTAGGTGATGATGAAGGCCAAACTGGATCAGAGAGTAATAATTGAGAGCCACTAATTGTGTCGATGAGTATTGTCCGATTTACTGGCCCTACATCGACAACCGCAACGATGTTATTTCCATCCATTGCTAGTTCAACAATTTGAGAACTAGAGTAATTTACCTCTTCTCCGAAAACATTCTCTAAATGATTGTCTACAACTTCATCAGTAGTATTTACAATATCAATTCGAAGGCTCAATTGAGTGGAAAGCGAGACAACATCAAGCACAGGACCATTCGCAGTTGAATTAGCACTTGCAATTAGAGAACCGGATGATGCCACTATGGAAAATGGCCCTTCTGGTGAAATATATTCCGTAATAACCCCGTCTGAATTTCGATAGATTAGATCATTTGAGTAAACCACCGCAATTACTGCTTCTTGATTGGCATTTTCAGCCAATAGAACATCGATTATTGGCTCAGATTCGGGATTGATTTCTTCCGTTAACCAATTTAGACTGAATGTCTGGGACGGATTATTGTATGACCAAAATTCTAACTTAAATGAGTCAAAAAGGGCAACCCCTTTTTCTGAAGCAGCAACCCTTGGAACAGAGGTCCATCCTTCTTCACCCAGAATTATTGTTGCAATTGTTTCCGACTCCCTAGTTTGAGAACTCCAAGTGATAAATTCGACTGTTCCGTTATCGTTTTCTTGTACGGTAACCAACCAATCTCCTGAGCCTGCTGTGTAGGTGGGGGTAACACCTTCAACGGGGAAATCTTGGTGAGTTGCGTCCCAAAGTAGAACCAAACCGGTTCCAAGAAGGATGGCGACAATCACCGCCCCTGTTTGGGTTTTCGAGGGTTCTCTGTATGGATCAATCTGTGCGTTAATCGAATTCTTAACCCCTACAAACCATGCCTTAGGATCTTTCATGAATCTAGCTAATCGACGTGTAAAGAGACGCTCGTCTGCAAATTTCCAAACCGGCTCGCGAGTTCTTTCGGTTAAGCTGACGGCGAGTGTTGCCACCAGAATCCCACCAATTATGTCAACTACCCAATGAATTCCAAGATATAGAATTGTAAATCCAGTTAACAATATGAAAATCATTAGTGCAGTTCTAAACTTGGCCCAACGACCATCGTCATCCCACTTTAGATAAGTCAACCACACTGCAAATGGAAGGCCAATATGGAGACTAGGCATGCCGTTTGTAAACGGGTCTATTCTGGTGAACCAATTGTGTATTTCTGGTGTTAAATCATAGGCGATAGTTTCCATCGCTGGGATGTGATCTCCAGTAACTCTTACGTTGAAAAATAAGTAAAACGGAATTGCCAAAACATAGACCCAGAACATCGACAACGAGACTCTATCTGCCATGTGACGATCATCGAAATATATCGGGTAAACAAAAGATGCGAAGGTTGCTGTCATGAACCCCATGACATAGAAGTGAGTTAGAGCAATTGACAGTAATTCATTTTGGAAAGCATCCTGAATCCACAGCACAATATCCCCCTCGATAGCGTAGACATACGGAGTCATATCGAGTTGAGTATTAGCCATCAAGATACGATCAAGTTGGTCGAGTATATCCTTCCAGAGATAAACCGAGAATACTACAAACATGTGAGCCCAATAGCGACGGAACATATCGACGAAGCCTTGGATTCTGATTTTGGCCCAAGGCGGTTTCATCAAAGGCATTAGAGCAACGGATAGCAGAATAGCGCCCATCAACCAAGAGATGTAGATTCCAGAGCCACCCGCCATACCGGTCTTCACTCCCTAAATCATCGAGGCAACCGATATCTCAAGAATCCACCCCTAAGGAAATCGAGAGCTTAAACCACTCAAATTAATCCGAATCTAAGAGATTCGGACGGTTGGACCACTACTTTCCTCTAATTCGACCAGTACATTATCCACAACCGCATCGAAGGCTGCGGCGGTAGCGCCATCTGGTTCGGCAATAATGCGATGTACTCCATCATCGCCGCCTCTGACAATACCTGGGTCGAATGGTAAGGCACCAAGGAATGGGACTTCAAGTTCGACCGCTGCGGCCTCTCCTCCACCCGACTTGAAGACATCTAGAGTAACAGACCAATCTCCATTCTCATCGGTGGTTGATTCTATAGCGGTTCCTGTGGGTCCCATGACGCTGATTTGAGAGTTAGGCTCAGCCTTTCCATGAAGTGTATATCCACTCATATTTTCGACAACTCCTAAGCATGGTAAAGAAATGGTTTTTGCGAAATTAATCGACTTACGAGAATCTAGTAAAGCTACGTCCTGAGGTGTTGTTACGATTACTACTCCATCAATACCCGGAAGGCTCTGTGATACGGTAAGTGGTTCGTCACTGGTACCAGGTGGGAAGTCGATGATTAGAGCATCTAATTCTCCCCATGCAACATCTCCAATGAATTGTTGAATTGCTCCAAGTTTGATTGGACCTCGCCAAATTACCGGCTTATCTGGGTCTTCGATTAGGAAAGCCATGGAAATTACCTTCAGTCCGTGAGGTCCAATCGCTGGAAAAATTTGACCGTCTTCAACGTGCAATTCGGCATCCTCAATACCCAGCATCTTTGGTACATTAGGACCGGTGATGTCGATATCCATTAGTCCCACTTTCTTTCCCTGTCTAGCAAGCGAAAGAGCCAGCCCAACCGACACTGTAGATTTGCCTACTCCGCCCTTTCCAGAGAGAACCATAACCTTGTGTTTGATCTCCTCGTCTAACTGAGTCATCCGCATCTTTCGGCGCATCTGTGCGTATGCTTGCTCCATTTGCGCCTTCTGTTCTGGGGAGGCAGGTGCTTCCTCTGGCGTTCCTTGTGAATCGGCCATTGGAAGACCTCCGCCGGGATGATGAGAGATTGGCGAATCTGACATTGATTCAAAGGGCGAGGTGAGGCCTACTTCAAGCCTGCGTGGTGAAAATAAAACAAACTTGATTCAAAAATCAGCCCTTTGGGCTGTATTCTATTGGTGTTTCCTTCAAGTAGGACGACTACTACACGCGCTACATGCGACTACTGTTTGTGTGTGTGGGGAATACCTGCCGAAGCCAAATGGCTGAAGCGTTAGCTCGACACTTTGGCCATGAAGCAGCGTCTGCAGGAACGCACCCGGGATCAAGTGTTGCTGAAAATTCACTAGCAGTGTTGGAGGAAATGGGGGTTAGCACATCTGGCCTAAGTCCGAAATCTGTAGACGATATAGAAACTGAAGGCTGGGACATGATAATCAGTATGGGCTGTGGGGTTGAATGTCCAATGCTTCCAATTGCAGAAGATTGGGGGCTTGAGGACCCAGTTGGATTACCCATCGATGTCTATCGAAGTACGAGGGATACAATCATCGAAAACCTGCAGAGACTTTCTGCTTAGACCACCGACGCTTAGAAAAGTGAGTCTTGATTCCCAAATTTCGCACGAGTGTAGTGTAGTGGTTATCACCGGGCGTTGCCAACGCCTGAACCCGGGTTCAAATCCCGGCACTCGTACCAAAATATACCATTTCACTTACCACGTTGTTCGGCTATTTGTTGTTCAGTCCAACCGGCTTGGCGCAACTCTTCATCGGTATACATTGCAATTGGACTTGGTGGACTTACTTGGTGTGAATAATCCTGAGCAAATTGTTCAGCCTCGGGTTTCTTTCGGGATACTGAAACGAAAATTGCTCCGCCAGCAATTAATCCGATGAATAACGCAACGACTAATACGCTCAATATCATATCACCAGTGGACTGCCAAAGAGAAAAATTGGGGTACACATCTGAATTATCACCTACTCCATCACCATCTGTATCCTTCCACTCAGCAGTATTCAGCGGGAAGGCATCAAATCCATCATTCCAGCCATCTGAATCGGTGTCACTGTCCAAGGGGTCAGTACCGGCTGCAATTTCATCAAGGTCCGACAAACCATCTCCATCGTCATCCAAATCGGCATTGTTTCCTACACCATCACCGTCTGAATCTAGATCCTCACTTGGGTCGTCAGGGAATGCATCATCGTCATTGATTGTACCGTCGCCATCCCTATCTGGATCCATCCCATCACAGAGCCCGTCACCATCAGAATCAGTTGGTTCAATCGAAGAATCATCCTTGTCACCATCACAGGTTTCCTCAGCAACATCCGACCAACCATCTCCGTCATCATCGGTATCTGCATTATTGCCTATACCATCTCCATCTGTATCGAACCATTCTGACGGATCGAGAGGGAATACGTCCACGGTATCGGACCATTTGTCTCCATCATCATCGGTATCTACGGCATCACAAAGTGAGTCCCCATCGAAGTCTTGTGGGAAACTTAGTGCATCAAGAGGACCGGTGCCACATTCAACTTCCTTTGTATCAATCCAGCCATCATTATCGTCATCTGTGTCGGCATTATTGCCAATACTATCCGAATCGGTATCCAACCACTCCGTAGGATCTTTCGGGAAACTATCGCGGTCATCTTCCCAACCATCATTATCATCATCCGAGTCTAATTCATCACATTCTCCATCGGCATCTGTATCCAGTGGTTGGGAGAATACACTCATTGGATCAGAACCGCAATCTTGCTCACTAATATCAGAAAATCCATCATTGTCATCATCTAAGTCCGCATTGTCTCCAATCTCATCATTATCGTTATCATTCCATTCAGAAGGATCTTCGGGGAAATCATCGATTGGATCATTGTAACCATCATTATCATCATCTGGGTCTAAACCATTGCATAATCCATCGGAATCTACGTCTGAGGGATATGAGCTAGAATCGAATTGATCGGTACCACAAGATGACTCTTCTACGTCATCCCAGCCGTCATTATCATCATCTGAATCAGCGTTATCACCCACTCCGTCAGAATCGAAATCACTACACTCGGAAGCATCATCGGGGAATGCGTCTTCTTCATCAGGACAACCGTCTCCATCGGCATCGGGGAATCCTCCAGCTTGGTTATTCCACATTGTCATTGGAACTAAATCTGTAGCATTTTCAGCATCGTAGTAGAATCCTGCAATACCACCCCACTGAGTGAATAATAGCAAATCAATAAGCTCTCCTCCATCAGAGACGTTTCTAAGTTCAACTTGTAAAACAGAAAGTGTCGTTGGAGATGAACCAGACGAGTCTGCCTCATTGTAACCTTCGAACTCTATCGATAGTTCTTGCATTCCTTCATAGGAAGTATCCTCCATCCAATATTGTGATCCCGAATCCTCGGTTCGGCTTCCGTTGTCATTAAGATCAACCCAAGACCAATCTTCCCAATTTTCCGAACTAATGGTGAATATTGTACCAACAGTCATTGAAGAGGGCATACTACTCTCTGAAACCTCTATTGTGATGTTTTCCCAATATCTTCCAGCTTCATCATCAGCCAATGTCCCGTAATCTATGTAATAATC
>CALEIW010000103.1 GCA_937876055.1 uncultured euryarchaeote | reverse complement strand
GCTACTATCCCAACAGGATAACCATGTATTCTGGCAAATCCACAAATCAAGGTGTTTCCATAGCGTGGTTTGAATTCATGGAAGCGGGAACCGTCAACAATTCTAGCGATTACTTCACGAACATCGAACGGTGTACGATTGTCTGTTGGGATTATTCCCATCAATTCCTCAGTGTCGTAAGCGGGTGCTTCCACCGGCTTAACGTCCAACCTTTGCTTTGGCTCAATATTGAGATTCTCAACAACATTACGAACCATGCGAAGGGCTTCCTCCTCGTTCTCGGCAAAATGGTCAGCCACACCAGATTCTCTGGTGTGAACATCAGCGCCGCCCAAATCCTCGGCGCTGACTTCCTCTCCTGTCGCCGCCTTCACTAGTGGTGGCCCAGCGAGGAAAATCGTTCCATTGCCCTTGACAATAATCGATTCATCCGACATTGCAGGAACGTATGCGCCTCCTGCGGTACAACTTCCCAGAACCGCTGCTACCTGTGGAATTCCTTTACCCGACATCATGGCTTGATTTCTGAAGATGCGGCCAAAGTGACCGATATCGGGGAATACCTCGTCTTGCATCGGTAAGAATGCCCCCCCGCTATCGACAAGGTAGATGCATGGCAGATTGTTGGCATCTGCAACATCTTGGGCTCGGATATGCTTCTTCACCGTCATAGGGTAATAGGAACCGCCCTTGACGGTGGCATCGTTTGCAACGAAAAGGCATTCTCGACCATGAACTAAGCCGATTCCGGTAATGATTCCGGCCGACTGGGCTTTACCATCATACAATTCATTCGCCGCCAGACTAGACAATTCCAAGAAAGGACTTCCAGGATCACAAATTTCTGCTATTCGCTCTCTAGGAAGCATCTTTCCTCGAGAGCGATGTCTTTCAACGTACTTTCCGCCTCCACCCTGTTTTACTGCTTCCAATCGCTCCTTGAGGTCGGCAGCTAGAGCGAGGTTTTGCTTACATCTGCGCTGCCAATCTTCGCCGGAACGGTCGACTCGGGTGGGCAATCTGTCCATCGCAATCAACCCGCGAGAATGCCGGCGAACTTTGAATCCAATGGAGACGACATCGTAGATGTCGGGATTAGACACCCAACATCAATCGCCCGACATTACGCAATCCAGGGGCCATTCCAACGACCATTAGCGCAAGCCCAATCAATAGTCGGAGGTGCTGTTGACGATACTCGAAATTGGCCATAGAATAGAACCAGAATACAACTCCTCCAATTCCTAACTTAAGGACTGCAAAGGTCAGTGCGGTATCGAACAATTGCACCACTGCCTCCGATACTATGTGCTTCTCAGTGTATCCAAAGAAGTCGATGCCAATGTATGTTGCAACACCATCCATCAACTGGCCGGCAACGGGAAGGAATGCTACTGGATATGCCATTGTTGCCTTCAGTCGTAGGGATTCAATCAGAGTCTTCTGCTCCGATTCGAGTGCCATGTATTCATCTTCGTTCATTCCAGGTGGTAAAATTCCTGCAATTATTCCTTGAGATTCTAATTCTGCGGCGGCCTCTCTTCCTTGTTCTAGCATGAACCAGCACAGTACTACTGGGAATCCGATAACTACGACCATTGCAACGAAATTGTATGGATAATTGTCAATTTGAGTTATGTCGATTGAGGACAAATAAGATGCAATTGCCCCGAAGAGAACTAGACAGCCGCCGATTCCTGAAAAGTAGACTGTGCGCTGAATATTATCAAAACCATCAGCGCTGGATTCCAAAATATGTGGAGAGAAAAACGCAATCATGCTGAAGATTAGCATCAATGAGATATCGAAGTCAACTTTACCATCGATTGAATTGGCATAGATTATAAATTGAGTGAATATGATAATCATCGAAGCGGATTTTACATTCTCGGCCTTTTCTTCATCACTAGAATCTGAGTTATGGATTGAATATCCAAACCAGCCAGCGATAATTACCCAAGCAGCGGTCTGGAAGTGAACTCCAGGACTTACAAACCATGCCGAGAAGAATTCGCCAAACATTTCTGCGTCTTCTACAATCTCTCCCAGTGCCGCCCAAAGCACGAATGGAAGTAATGCAAGTAGCGTTCTGTCTGAGCCATCGACTCCCAAATGCCTCAACCAGCCAGACATTGCTACGACGAACATGGCCAGAACGATTCCATAGGTCATGGTGTTGACCATGTTGTAACCAGAATCTCCAGTTGATTCTCCAATAATCGGATCGAGATAATATTTGTAGACAAAATCAGATAATGGATTTGAAAAATCCATTGAACCAAGGAATGCTCCAATACAGAATAATGTCATTATTACGGCGAGCGCTTGGATTACCAAACGCTCGTAATCGTACCACTCCTCTAGCACGTTCACGGCCCGTCGAGAAAGCACCTGCGCTTAGGCGTGGCGGCTGGAGAAATCACTCTTCGCCGTAAGAAATCGACTCGTCATCTGCCAATTCCAACATCTCAGCGACTTCTTCCTCGTCATCTGGGTCGACTTGAGCAGACTTGAATCTGCGTTCACGTCGGCGTCGAGCATCGGCGAGTCCGGGAACTAATGCGTCGAAGGCATCGGATGATCCTTCACCGGTATCATATGTGTCAAGACTTCGAGATTGTATTCGCATACGCTTGCGATCTTGTTCTAGACCATGTAGGACTGTCCCATGTTCGGCTCCATTCAGAATATTCTCAATTGCAGGGGTTGCTAATGCTAGACCATCTTCGTCCCCAATTACCAAAACTGTAGAACCATAGATTGCCATCTCAGTTTGGGACATCTCTTCGATTAAGCTTCGAATGCGTCCGTTCCTTCCGATTAATCGGCTTCGCATTCGGCGTGTCTGGTTTGGCTGACGTCCTACCCATTCACGAATGTCGTACATTCGGAGGAATACCTCGTCATCGAGTAATTTTACCGCGCGATTTGGTGCTAGTCCACGCCCAATCGCGCGGATTACATCAGGCATTTTCATTTTCAGGATTGGATCGATTTCATCGACTTCCCAAATAGCCGATACATCACCGGTTTGGGAATCGATTTCCAAACTCGCCCCACTTGCTTTCTCAAGCATCTTGCGAGTACGCCCAGCCTTGCCAATTAGCACCGCTATGCGGTCCTTGGGTATGCGGGCTAGTAGTTCCACGAAAACGGGCGACCCGCCTTCCCGTTTTAATCCCCGCCCGAAAGCGCTGGGTAGGTTGGAACTGGTTCCTCGAGCACCCTTAACAAAGAGTCAGCGAGATTTACCTCGTATCCTTGTCGATTAATCCACTGAACTAATCTAGTTACATCTCGAACTAGGAACTCATTTGAGGAAGGATGAGCGCTAACTACTGCTTGACCGACATCAATTACCCATGGTTCGCCATCGTACCAGAGAATGTTGTATTCGCTAAAGTCTGCATGAGCAAGGTCACAGGTCTGCCAACAAACAGCAAGAATCTCAAGAAGGTCGTCGAAGACTCCTTTCGGATCATCGATAGTTATGTCCTTGAGGCGAGGGGAAGGTTCACTTTCATCACCGATTAAATCCATCACCAAGACGTTGTTATGAACCGCTCTAGGTCTAGGAACCCTGATTCCGGCTTTCCGCATTCGACGTAGGTTGCGGTATTCCTTTCGAACCCAGATCTTTACCAATTCACGATGACGACGCTTTAATCCACCGAATCGTGGGTCACCATCGATGTATTTTGCAAGACTTTTGAAGACGGCATTTGTAGTATGGAAAATCTTCACTGCAGCCGGTCCTTGGTTTGTTGTTGCATGAAAAACGTGAGCCTCCTTACCGCGAGCGATTGGATAATCGACAGTTTCTATCTCACCTGCCTGCATCAATTTGTGCAAAGACATCAGAGTGGAACGGTCGAAGACCGCGTCGAATACTCGCCTATCGACCCAATCGTATTGACCAGAGCCAAGAACACCTTGCAATTTGTCTTCGATTTCCTCAAACATTCGCTTGAAGCGTGGTTCCGACATCCAATCATGTTGCTTGGCCGATCTCATTAGAGCGTCTGGGTCAAAATCTTCCCAGTCGGGATCTGCCATCTTCCTCACCCGAAGAATGAGTCGATATCATCATCGTCGTCATCAGCAAAGGTCGAACTCTTCGGCTCTTCAACAACTTCTTCTTCGGCCGCTTCGACTTCTTCGGCCTCTTCGGTTGCTGTATCCTCTTCCACTGCACCGGACTCGACTACTTCGTAATCATCATCCTGTTCATGAATTTGATCGTCGGTCATTCCGAATAAGTCGACTATCTCAGGCAAGACACCTTTTCGTGAAAGATAGATTGACTGCGTCTTTGTATAGCGCATCCTTACATCTGCTCTTGAATCTTGGAAATCCCATGGTTGAACGATTACTAGGTCACCCTCACGGACCCATTGGCGTCTTCGCATCTTTCCTGGAATACGTGCCAAACGACTCTCGCCATCTGCGCAAACCGCTCTAACTCTTCGACCGCCAAGAATTTGGTCTGCGATGGCGAACATTTCGTTGATTTTCTTATTCGGGAGGGTTACGCGGATTTTATCGCCGGCACCAGATTCAAGCCGCGCCAGCAACTCTGTATCCACACGCTCCTCCCGTCTCGCCATTGGGCATCGGTCTAGAGACCCCTATGTGAAACCATGCCCTATTGATTGGACTGGAAAACGGTCATTATGGCTAACTCTCTACTGAATCAAAGACCAGAAACGGCTTCCTTAACGAGGTCTAGGAGATACTCTGCACCTGAACCAATACCGAAGAATACCGTTAGTACTGTGAGCACTAGGATGGTGTTCCGAAGATGGAATGCCTTTCTAAGAGGCTTAGCATTTTCAGGAGCTTCAAAGAACATAACTAGGCCAATTCGAAGATAGTAGAATAGAGACAGAGCACTGTTCAATACAATTGCCATTGCAAGCCAGAATACCGGGTCGACAGTCTCGGCCCAAGGAATAATTCCATCTGCAGATGTGCTACCGGTGCCAGCGCTGATATTTACGATTCCGTTAATCATTAGTAACTTGGAAAGGAATCCGGATAATGGCGGAACTCCAGCCAATGCTAGCATGAAGATAAACATCGAACCTGCAATCAACGGATCTCGCTGAGCGAGACCGTGAAGGTCTTCCAAACGGTGACTTCGACCTTCTGTCTCAAGCATACCAAGAACTAGGAATGCACCTAGTTTGAACAGAACCAAAATTGTCAGGTGGAAGACGATAGCAACCAATACTAACTCGGTTGTTGATGAGTCACCTAATCCGCTACCGACAGCAGCCATTGCGGCCAGCATGTATCCAGCGTGGGCAACGCTCGAGTAGGCCAACATCCTCTTTGGATTTTCACTAGTTAATGCTGCTAGGTTACCCCAAGTCATCGTAATTACGGCGATAA
>CALEIW010000102.1 GCA_937876055.1 uncultured euryarchaeote | reverse complement strand
CGTAGCCGCAGTGTGCACTTTTTGCCTTTAATTGCAGTGACTTGACCAACACTTGTAGCGGTTGCAGAGTTGACCATTAGCATCTCATTGGGCTGCAGTGGCCTGACTTTCTCAGGTTCATCATTGCCGCTTGCTACCATGTGTTCTAACAAGTGTAGGTCAAGATTGAACTCCTCCCAAATCGGTGGTAATTCACCTTCACGAGCCATTACTTGTCCAGATAGGTCGTCAGCTTTTGTGACGTTAGGGTCCATCGGAGTAGCAACTCCACACAGTCCACCAGCGTGAATTGTCTCTAGGTCTAGGCCGCCACCTTGTACTGATTCGATAACGGTCTTGATTGGCTCCCATCGGGTTTTGCTTCCTTCTTGGATTCGACGACCCGGAGCGATTAGAATATCATCGCCAACTGAGAATTGTCCTTTGACTACTGAACCCCCAATTATTCCTCCTCTGAGTTTTTCTGGCCTCGAACCAGGGCGATTGATATCGAAAGATCTTGCAACATACATCAGTGCCTCCTTTTCTTTGCCATGGTCTGGAGTTGGAATAATGTCCTCAATAGCCTGAATCAAAATATCGAGATTCACATCGTGATGTGCCGATATAGGAATGATTGGTGCATTTTCGGCAATTGTTCCCTTGACGAATTCCTTGATTTCATTATGAGACTCAATCGCTCTTTCTTTCGTCACGATATCGATTTTATTTTGAACGATTACAATATTTTCAATACCTGCAATTTGTAGAGCCGCCAAGTGTTCACGAGTTTGTGGTTGTGGACACTTTTCTGTAGCGGAAATCAGCAGAAGTGCTCCATCCATAATCGATGATCCTGAGATCATTACCGCCATCAGCGTCTCGTGCCCGGGAGCATCGACGAATGATACAACTCTGAGTAGTTCCTTGTCGACATCCTTCTTTCCATCAGGTCGCTTACCTGTAGGGTAATACTCTCCATCCTTGGTCTTGTAGAATGCAGTGTCGGCATAGCCGAGTTTGATGCTGATTCCTCGCTTTCTTTCCTCAGAATGGGTATCTGTCCAAACTCCTGAAAGAGCACGGGTTAGAGTTGTCTTACCGTGGTCGACGTGTCCGACCATGCCGATGTTGACTACAGGCTGGCTAGGTAATTGACTTGCCAGACTCATCAACTCCTGCCGATTCACTCCTCTTCGTCAGAGGGCGTCTCGGCAGCGGCCTCTTCTTCGAGACCGAAAATCACTGGTAGCGAGCGCTTTCCTGCCTCGACGACCTTCAGATTGATTTGACGTGTATCCTGACTGATGATATTGCCTCGAAGGTTCCTTCTTCGGCGAATTCCGTCATACTTGTAGACGTATTCTTTTGCGTTCTTCTTGACGTATCTCTTGCCCTTGTATCCAACTCCGGGCGATACGAGAACCGACTTTACCCCTGCTCCATCTAGGTCAGGGCGCATTGGTCGGCCTGTGACATCTGAGCCACCGGTGATTTGCAACTTGTATCCAGTAAGTGTTTGGTCGCCATCTCCGACGAACATTCCATCGACTGAATCGCCGATTTTCTTCCCCAAGAAATGGTTGTAATTTGCACCTGTGATATCTACCGAGTATGCTCGATGGTCGACGGTCCCATTAACCACCGCCTTGAACGCCTGTTCTCCTGCCATGATGTCACCTGAACGGGCTCCCGACAGGAGACCCCTATAAGAGCGGTTCGGATTCACCTACGGTGATTCTTAGCCCCTCAAAAATTCTCTCTCAATTCTGCTTTCGATAGTTGCAGGTGCAGTATTATTCATCGTGATGTGTTGAGTTCTGCCTCTTCCAACGTTTGTATTGGCTGCCTTAGTTTCGATTAGTCCTTCGGTTTCCAACGTCTTCAGATGCTTCCAGAAAGTAGTGTAACTCCGCGGTTTCACCTCATATTCTTCACAGACTAGTAAGTAGAGCTTGTGAGCATCTCCGCTCGAGACGTATTCTGCCTTCTTCAAACGCCTACAGATACCTAGCAAAGACAATTTTTGATGTTGTGATAAATTGTCAACCGAACTCGGTTCAAGTGATGCCTTTCTCAAGGTACTAGGTCTCACATCATCAGGTAGGACTTCACCACGACCATCTTTTTCGGTTCGGCGAATGGCTGCATCTAGCAATTCAATAGCCATTCGCGCATCTCCTGACTCAGAAGCGAATTGGCCGATTTTAGTCAGAGTTTCTTCAGCCACAGAGCCAGTCTTACAGGCCACATCTACTCTCTGTTTGGCGATTCCAGTTAGTGTCTCAGCGTCATAGGGTCGCATCTCGACAATATTCGATTGCCCCAAGCGCGAGATAATCGCTGGTTCAAAGAGCTTCATCAAAGACAAATTCTGACTAACCAGAATCATCGAAATCGTTCCTTGATTTTCTTTTCCTTCGTCGATTCGCAATAATTTGTAAATTAGATCTGATTGGTCGCGATTA
>CALEIW010000101.1 GCA_937876055.1 uncultured euryarchaeote | reverse complement strand
GTTAATGCAATACAAATTCCCGTTGAAGGGTCAACTGCCGTGTGAAGGATTGAATCTGCTGAGAGGGAGAAATCTGGATCCATTACACCCATTCCAGAGGAAGAATTCCAGTTATCATATGTTAGGTCTAGAATAACCGGAGCGGCTATTGCAGCTGCTGTTGATTCATTGTAACCTGCATCTTGTAGTCCATTCTCATACTCAGTGACCATTCCGTCTATTGATTCTGCCGCCCAAATTGAAGGTGCTCGGTTTTGCAAATCATTGGTTATCATATTGTTAGCGAATCCAGCCTTAGCAAACACTTCACCAAAGGTGATGCCAGTTGATATTCCGGCAATTCTTTGAGTGTTCCATAGAATGTTAACTTGAGTTATATTTGTTGAACCGGGTACAGAGTTGTGTGAATCTCCATTGTCGTCTATCCAGGTACAATTTTCACACCATTCAAAACTATCATATTCGGAATAAGTTATTTCACCAGCATCGTAATCGAAATCTAGGATTTCTCTGGTTGTAGTGACTTCGTAGATGAATGGCCCCATTTTCGTAAATTCATGTGCCTCGCCTGCATCTACCCCATCTGGATTATCTAGAGAGTATGCAAAGTAAACTCTCTCAGAGGTTGAAACAAGCCATTCGTCGTCATAATCTGCAGTGTAGTTTTTGTTCCCGTCGTCATCATAGCCATCATAGCCATCGGCTACAACATCCTGAACTCCAGCCTCTACTTGCCCTGCTACAAACGGCGCTAATGCTAGGAAATTAATCCCAATTAGCACAAGTCCAGTCACTAATAGTACGCTTGCCTTTTGTTGGTTGTCCATGGTATCACTCTAACCCCCCTCGCGTACCGAAGGGAAATAAGCGATTCGACTCTAGTGTTACCTAGTGTTACAGAGCACACCGGCCATATTCGAGTTTTTTTTTGGATTCAAGCAAAGCCGAATGCATCTAATTCCCTTGCGAAGGTGTACATCATAATTGGGACTAGAATTACACCCATTCCATGCGATCTTCTGATACCGATTCTTGGTGCCATGAGGCCAATCATTGTTCCAATTACCAAAGTTCCAACACCAATCCAGTCTGTAGAAATCCAAACTAGAATTGTAATGAAAGCACTAACTGAAATCACCAGGTTTCTGAGAGGTACTAATTCGTGCATTTTCAACATACCTTTTCCGACCTCAATCATTACTGGAACAGCAAATAATCCTGATGCTACTGTAATAGCCAGCAGTCTAACGAAATCGGCAGGTGGCTCAACAGCATTCCAGATATCGATTGGATACATCATGTTCAATGCTAGAGCGGCTCCAGAACGTGGCCTCCCTACCATGTATAGGAAACCCAGAACCATCACTGTA
>CALEIW010000100.1 GCA_937876055.1 uncultured euryarchaeote | reverse complement strand
GAGAAGGACTAATGCTTCGTATGAATCATTTAGTCCATCTCCATCGGTGTCATTATTGTTGGGATCAGTGTAAGTAATTCCATCGACTTCAGCTGTAAATAAAGAGCAAGGAGGGGAACCGGGACCAAGCCCCAATACAGGATTACAAGGAGATTCAGTATTGGTCCGATTATCCGGCCCAGGCCGCCAATATTGAGTTGGGGGATTTGTGGTACCATTCCTTGTGTCCCAAGCAGGATTAACGTATTCGTAGAGATTGATTAAGCCATCACCATCAGGGTCGCCATTAGTACCATCGTCACCCGAATTTGAGGTCGGATCAAGGTTGTTGGCAACCTCCCACCCATCAGGCATTCCATCGCCATCTGTATCCCAACCATCAGGATCTTCATCGGTTAAATTATCACCATCATCGTCATTGCTTGAACAATCGGCATCACCGTCATTGTCGCCATCCCAACTGTCGACCATTCCATCATGGTCATCGTCGAATGTGTTGAAGCAAATATTCCCCATTGGGTCTTCATCGGCACCATCTGAGTTCAATCCTTGAATCAACTGCATAGCACTCTCTTCATCCCAATTGCTTACTGGAACTGTGCCATTCCACCAAACTCCATTATCGAGTTTATTGGGAGTTGTTGCCGAATCCCAATTAGCAGGTATTCCATATTGGTATTCATTGAGATTAGTTAGGGAGTCTCCATCAGGATCTCCGGTTGAGCCATTGATTCCGGAAGCTGAAAGTGGATCGAGTCCATACTGCCATTCCCAGCCATCTGGTAAACCATCACCATCGGAATCCCAATCTTGCGGTTGGGTGTTAATGTAGTATTCCAATCCATATGGGAGGCCGTCTCCATCAGCATCTGTTGACCCCATGGCCTCCCAGGTTGCGAATTCAATCGCGGAGTAAGAAGTTAGCAACATAAGAAGTGAAAATACAACCGCAGAACGTTCCTTTCTTCGAGCGATTACAAGATTATTCTGACTCGAGTTGCCGAACATCATGTACACCCTCTACCGCCTACGGCGGTTCATACGGGTCTTAAGCGGAATGGAGCGTCGTTCGGACGATGATTAGAGTTCAACTCATACGAGTTCTATATCATCGTCGTCATAAACCATCTCTTCCTCTTCCTCTTCCTCAACGATTGGAGTTTCTGAATCTTCCTCAGAGTCGACTTCTGAATCGTCATTTTCAGCCTCTTTCATAGCCTCAATTAGAGCCAAATGGGCTGCCCATTTTCTGCGATTCATTCGGCTTTGGACGCCCGCAAAAATTAGCAAAATCGCAACTACCATTACAATTAATGTAGATGCACGAGGATTGGTTACCTCATTTATTAGACGTTCAAAAATACCATCAATTCCCACCACCATATTGAGATTCTTTTCGGCTGTGAATTCATCAGGCCAGCTCTGCTCAGTGTCGTGAGGTTCTGCTGTTATCGTAATCTTCGCTGTATCGCCGTTATTTGCAGAGGATGGAACAGAGACTTCTAGTGTGAAGGTCACCTCTTCAAACGCGTCCAATTCAATTAACCTTGAACTTGTGGGACCTCCTATGTCTACATTCCATCCAGACGCGCCTTGTACTTCGGCATCAAGTAGAACAATTAGTGGGCTGTTACCTTTGTTTCGAACCTCAAATTGGAAGGAATAAAGACCACCGGGTGCGAGTTTTCGGTTTGAGGTAACTTGTACAATTGAAAGGTCGGGTTCATCTGCATCAACTTCGAATACCATTGGCAAATCGAAATATCTTGGATTTGAATCTGATGTATCCTCTCTTATTCTTAGGTAAACAGTGTGGTTACCAACGATGACTTGGTCGGTTAGAGTGACTACTACAAACACCTCTGTGAAGTCACCAGGACCTAGAGATACCTGAGGTACAGCTGAACCATTTTGATCCAAAATTCTGTATTCCCATTGGCCATAAGCCGCCAATCTATCGGTATTCTCTGGAAGGCTTGCTGGATTGATTATTTGCCATTGAGTAGCGGATTCTCCGCTCGTCATACTATTCGTTATGCGGGCACGTAGATTCACTTCGGGGTCGTTAAGTGTAGAACAAAGGGACACTTGGATGTGGCCTAATGGTGTGCCATCGCAATCTTGAGATACTTCTGCTCGAATACCGAATGTTCTCTGAATTGTAAACTCAACCGTAGTCCTGAGGGAGGCATTTCCACTGCTTATTACCTCAATCTCAATCATCCCGATATCTGGGTCCTCTCGGTCTGTTGAAGGTTTTACATTGAAACGAAGAATCTGAGTTGAATGCC
>CALEIW010000099.1 GCA_937876055.1 uncultured euryarchaeote | reverse complement strand
TTTCCAGAATCATATTGTACAAAATACGGCTCGTGAGCTTGACTCCAGTTACCAATTCCAAGGTAGCCATAATTATTTGCACCCCAGCATTTTGTTCTAGCGTTAACCCAAGAAGGTATTTTCATGTTCACACATGTATATTCCAATGACGATACGAGTACTGTCTCTGTATATATCGAGCCGGCTTGGAATCCTGTCAAACTTTGATTAGAGGAATGTGTGCTTTCTACGACTTTCTCATCTGCTAGTTTCTCTTCTGTGTTAGTATCTATCCCAAAGGAGGCAGATAGCCCAAGAAGTAATGCTGTGAGCGCTAAACAGAGACAGATTCGTCGACTAAAGGGCCGGTTCATACTGAGGCGACAGTGACAGAATCCCTTAACGCTTTGTTAGTCATGTGCTTGAGATTAGAAAGTAGGACGGTCAAACTCATTTGTGTGCATCTTCACGGAGGTGCGTTACAGGGGGAACCGGCATAGTGAAGAGTTCAGAACAAACTAATGATTTACAGGTTGAATCTTTCCTTTCAGACAATTGTCCACCCATGGGAATTTACGAAACTCTCTATGCATTCAGGGACACCTTTGGTAGCTTCATGGGGACAGAAGGGACTCATCCTTGGTCGCAAGGTTTTCCGCTTACAACTCCGCTAGAAAAATTCGGTGGGCCGGCACTTCCAGATAGTGTTGAAGTTACATGGGAAGATCGATTCTATCCCAAGGCTTGGGGTCATCCCGAATTGCGTGAAGCAATCGTTGACTATTACAACTCAAGATATGGATCCTCTATTACTCCAGAGAACGTCATGGTCTTCGCCGGAGGAAGGCCCGGAATCTACACGGTAATGGCCTTCCTAAAAGAACACATCAAGGTTAGAATTGGTAACATAGAATGGCCAGCATATCTCGACATTCTAACACAAACAAATACCGAATACGACATTGTGCCTTTCACCAAAGAGAATAATTTCCATCCGAGTAATTCGGAATACTTCGACCGAGAAGGAGTTAGTGAAGGAACGGGATTATTGCCAGTAATTTCTAATCCTCAGAATCCATCAGGCCAAACCCGTTCTGGAGAAGAGTTACGAGAACTCATCGAAATAGCAGAAAAACCTGGCAATGGAATTCTTCTCGATGAAGCCTACGAGATGTTCCACACACCATCTGTTAGTGGAATTGAGTTTGTGCAAGATCTCGATAACAGCAACGTATTCCTTGCTGGCGCTTGCACCAAAGGCTTGCAATCACCAGGAATCAGAATCGGTTGGATTATCGCCAGCAAGACAAATATTGAGACTATGGCAAATTACTCGAGTTTTGGAATGGGTGGAGTCAGTCACCCTTCGCAACATTATGCGGTGATGCTACTAGAACCAAGTCGAGTGAAGAAAGCAAGAGCTGCTGTTGAGCAACATTACAATTGGCAACGTGAAAGGTACGGTAAGGCATTCGAAGAAATGGGGCTTGGAGTTTACACAGGTAATGGTGGATTCTACCATTGGCTTGAATTACCGGAGGGAATGAATAGTGAGGAATTGAACAAACGCTTATTCAAACACGGAGCAGCAATTCTCTGTGCTAAAGATTGTGATATGGCAAGACCTCATTCAAAGGATCCGAGTTACCAAACTCCGTATTCTCGATTCTTCAGATTCTCATTCGGCCCCTTGCTACCTGAGACCTTTGAATCGGACATCAAACTGTTCCAAGAAGTGTATGAAGAATACAAGCGAGACGTTGGAGTCGAGTAGAATCTCTCTGACCTAATTCGACCGCTACGCGGTCGGCTCGGAAACCGGTTCGTATAGGCTGTAAGCGTGCAAGGGGGGAGTGTAGACGTGGACATTTATGAGTTCTGAATCCGAGTCATTAGAAACGCGGTGAATATCGGGTTCTTCAGCTGCACAAACTTCTCCTGGTTGGTAGGTTCGGACTTCAACGGGGTACGCAAGACCTTCGTCATTCAATTGGTAAATCGTCTCTGTAGAGACGCCGTCGGCGATTAGGAAAGCGCAATCCGAGCCGACGTGATCGTGAATTGGAGTATTTTGACCTGGAGTCCAGCATATAGCGACGAGTTCGTAGAACTCGGTTTTCTTGATTACATTGCGCTGATATCCATCATCGGCGTAGCCGATGCATTCTCGAAGTACATCGAGATTGATGTCCATTCCTTTGAGATGACCGTCGAGTTCAGATAGCCCAGGGCGTCGATCGATAGTATCCAACCAATCGACCAGGCCTGAAAGGCCTGAACATTCAGAAAGTAGGTTATTTCGAGCCTCATAGTCGAGTTCTACCTGCACCACCATAGGTGGTGAGGGATGGTTCGGATTATTGACCATTGCCGAATCGGTGCGTAGCACCGACTGATTTTCAGTCACACTCGATATCGTCTGAGTTATCAGGTGTAGCCAGCAACACCGGCATTCGGAAAAATGTACTAAAATAGGCTTTTTTTTCCGGTTTCTATCAGTTCCGATTAAATAGTCACCGAATAGCGCGAGAGCGCCCTCAGGGGCAGGAATGAAAAAAATGGATATAGATATGAACGCAATGAAAGCTGAGGCCGGTGGAGCCTTCGTAATGTCATGGCTCGTCTTCGGAATGGGCATTGGCACGATTGAGGGTGCTGTAGCACTTGCAGTGGTCTGGACGACCTTTGCTGGTGCACATGTTTTACCGGTAGTTACTTGGTCTCATATGATGACTGGAGATATGGGAGACACAGAAGGAAATTGGATGGCAAATGGTATGCGATTAGTTGCACAAATGGTTGGTGCAGTTATGGCATTACTACTAGTTACAGAAGCGGGTGCTATCGAAACCGGTTGGACTGCAACTGAGTTTGAGACACCAGAAATGTGGGCTGCTTTAACCACAATTGCTGCAGGTGCAGTCTGGTGGCAAATGCACACTCGTGGAGACTCTGCTTGGATGTCTGCCTTCGGTCTAATGGTGCTCGGAGGATCTATGATGCTAACTGGAGGCCATGAAATGGCCGCTTCACTAGTAAGTAGTGGAGATGGAATGGCAGATGTTGCTCCTGCTTGGATTGTTGATGGCCTACTCGTAGGTATCGGAGCATTGGTCGGTGTAAAGGTCGACGAAATGGTAAACTAGGTTGGTAAAATAATCTAACTTTCTGAATTATGTAAGGCGGGCTGGGGGACTTTGGTCTCCTGGCCTCGCCGATTATTCTCGAATCCCCCCACAGGGCACTCGCTCTGTGGGGCTTCTTTCGTTTCGGATATTCAACCGACCAGTTGTAGGTCTCCGGTTATCTTGTCTATGTCTGACCTAGGCCCTGGTCCTATGCCGACTACAGTGACGGTTCCTGGAGGGATCTCAGTATGTCCTGCATCTTTGACAAGATAGCAGACTAACCCCGATTTCTTTGCGTGGCCCAATATCTTTCGCAGAGATTCCTCATCGGGTACTTTGCAGACTATCTTCCTTGCACCCTCTCTGCGGTAGCGATCAAGAGAACGCGGTGATTCTTTCTTCGCTCGAAGAGCGCACTCCATTACAGCATGACCACACTGCGCTGCCAACTTACCTTTGGATAGCTTAAGGTCCGCTCGGGTCACTAAGACCATGGTGATTTCATCAGTTGGTGGCAACTTGACTCACCGCACGACCTCTATTGGTAGTTCTATGCCGTGACATAATCTCACCGAGAGGATTGGCAAGTAAGATGACAAATGCGGCATTTCCGAGAGCGTGGAACACATCAAATAGAAGCCCGTTCACTAGATATGGGTAAAAGGTAGAGAAATCATGGTTTAGGAGTATACTTGCAGATACAATCCAATCAAAGGCAAATGCCGAGACGGCTGAGAAAATCATTAGCCTATTCAAGGCAATTTTACCATCAATCAATAATTTATCAGCGAAAACTGAACCCGCTATACCAACTACACTCCATCCTATGAATTGGAAAATAGTCCAAGGACCATGTCCAAGGAAAACCAGATTGGTACTTAGGGCAACCACACCTGATACTGCAATCGCCCACGGTGAACGATAGTATATTCCAACTAGGATAATTGTGACTGTAACTGGTTGAATGTTAGGCAATGGTTGGAGTAATATTCTTCCAGCGATACAAAAAGCCGTTACCAAAGCAAGAATCATTAAAGGGTTAGAATGCTGTATTTTCTTTTCACCTTTCAAAATAGCAAAAACTAGTGAAGACAATATTGCTATGTTCACAACCAAATCCTGTTCTGGGGTAAGGGCGAAGTTGTGAAAATCGTACATATAGCCCGCTCCTGATGGTCGCTTCATAGTATTTCGTGGGTAAGTATCCTAGAAATTATTGCTCAAGAACACTAAGCGGATGGTGTTAGGGCCCAACTTAGGTTAGTGTCTGAAGTAATTAAGTAGCCAGATGCTCCTACCTGGGACAACTCTCCATCATGATAAAATCCCCAATATGTTGACCAATCATCGGCTCCAGAGACACCATCGATTGTATGAATAAAAGCACCCATCCCAACGTAATAAGTGACATCGATGGTGAAATTTTCTCTAAGTTGCAGCGCTTCCATAACCCTGTATGCAGAGACATTAGGAGCGATTAAAATTGGATCAAATGTGATGCTTCCATTCGTCAATCTATCTGCTAGGTTCGTAGTTTGATTACCTTGGTCTACAAAATCTAAAGTCAATACAACACTGATTTCTCCAATTTCTTCCTCCCCCAGTGGTTCGGTCTCAGATGTACAACCAGCGAGGGTTGATGACAGGAGAATTAGAAGTGATATTGAAATCGCGGCTTT
>CALEIW010000098.1 GCA_937876055.1 uncultured euryarchaeote | reverse complement strand
TCTTCTCTAGCACTTTGCTCATCCACGGTCTGTGTAACTCCGTCCCTACGTAACACCTCACCATCAACAAAGACATCCATTACTTTACCACCAGAATATAGCAAGTTAGGAAGTAATCTTCTACCATCTCTTCCAATAGGCGACATTCGAATATCATTGAGATCCCAAGTAACCCAATCTTTGGAATCTTTAGTCGATAAACGCCAGGTTTCTTCCGGGCCTAAAACTCGAGCATTCCAATGATCATGTTTCTGAACCAAACTGGCCGCTTTTGCTTCTGCACGCATATCGAGAGAATTGTTACTCGCCGAACCATCAGTTCCCAAGCGAACATCCACTTCTGCTTCCTTCATCGCAGGATAGGACATAGTTCCGCCACAAGCCAACTTCTGGTTGGATGTTGGGCAATGAACGGCATGAGCTCCGTGCCCTGCTAGAATCCTCATCTCCTTCTTGGTCACCCAACCACAATGGGCACAAACAGTGGTTCCGTCTGTGAAATAGTCCAATGAATCGAGATATTCAACGGGGTACATTCCAGTTGCTTCGTGACAGTCTGCTACTTCTTTTCGTGTCTCTGAAGTGTGAATGTGTAATGTACATCCAGTCTTCTTTGCTAATTCTGAACCCTTGAGTAAAATTTCCTTGTCACAGACATAAACGGAATGAGTTCCAACCCCGTAATCGATTCTTCCAGGTCTAGGCGAATCTCCAGTAATCAGGCCTTCCATGTGTCGCAGTGCGTCTCCTGAACCAGGCTCAAAGTTGGGAGTTAATCCATCCGTAATAGGGCCACAAAGAGTTGCCCTTACCCCAGTTTCTGCAAGTGTCTGCCCGATTGTTTCGGTATGGAAATACATGTCACAGGCATAGGTAGTTCCAGTTGCTATCATCTCCGCAGCAGCGGCTTTTGTGCCAACTCTGATTAGATCCTCAGTCAATTTCTTCTCAACAGGAAAAATTGCAGTTTCTAACCATTCCATCAGAGGCAATCCTTCGCCCATTCCTCTATTGAGAATCATTGGAAGATGTGTGTGCCAATTTTGGAAAGAACGAGTAATGATTCTTCCAGAACCATCAATTGTTTCTAGGACATCTTCGTCTCCTTTACTAGTCGACCATGAACCATCTTGGTGAAGGATGAAATCGCCGTGCTGCGGAGCACAATCGTGATCCATTAGCCAAGCATTGGTATATCGGCGAGAACCGATTTGTCCCAAATTTTGACCCTCTGACATAGTCATCCTCATTCCAACCGCAGAGGCGGGTTTGACTCAAGGTTTCCCTCGTCTACAATTCAATCAGTTTGAACGGGTAGGCATGAATGGGATTAATTTAGCAGCCAGAGCACCGAAATCTCTAGTCTGAATGTATACCTTACCTTGTCCATTGAATTTCATGACAAGTCCTTCTCCACCGAGCAGAGCGGACCCCAATCCACCGACTTTTCCTACAGTGTAACTTACACCATCAGTGAACGCTACTACATGGCCTGTGTCTACAACAACTTCTTCTCCATCGATTTCTATTTCCTTCAGCGCGCCGTATGAAGTGTAGAACACTGTACCTGTTCCTTCGGTTGCGCTGGCGCGGAGAAAGAATACACTTTCTCCTGTAAAGAATCCCTTTGCGCCCTGGAATTTTGTATCTGTCTCGACATTAGCGGTGCTAGCAATGAATGCTCCACCCTGCATAAAGAGAGTCTGACCTGGTCCCAGCTCGAATGAAGAAATGTCTCCTGGTGCCCCTGGTGCAAGAGATAACCAACCATCTCCATTGGACGTGTATGTGTTTAGGATAAATGATTCACCACCCACCATACTTTTCATCAAGCCCTTGAAGAAGCCGCCGGACATTCCGGACTTCATATCCACATTAGAGGACTGGGCTACCATTGCCCCAGGCTCTACTTTCAATTGCTCTCCATTGGAGAGATGTACGGTCATCAGTGTGAATGCTGGTCCAAATTCGAACTCGTGTTCCATGGCACATTCGTCAAAACAGTCGTTTTTAGATTCATGGGGTAAAAATCCAAACAAATTTGTCAGAATATCATCAATTAACGACACATTTGGCATTTAAACTGCTGACGATCTCTCCTTTCTGGTTAGTCAACGATGCTTCAACAATATCTCCTTTGTACATGCGTCCAACACCAGCAGGTGTTCCAGTCCAAACTAAATCCCCTGGTGAGAGATCGTACCAACCAGACAGGTGCTCGACTAAATCCTCAACAGAATGAATCATCAAAGACGTAGGGGCATCTTGTTTGGTTTCACCGTTAACTTTCATACTAACTTGTAGAACACCATCTTGGTATTGTGTCCAAGTTCCCAAAACACCACTTCCTCGGAATGCCTTGCCTTCAGTCCAAGGCCATCTCTTATTCTTCGCAATAGTTTGTCTTGTTCGGTTAGTAGTATCGCATCCTATGCACATAGCTTCTGGTCGCAAATCGTCCCCCAACCTGACGACTAGTTCAGCCTCGTGATCGATGTGGTCCTCCTCGTTCATCAACTCAATTACATTGTTTCCATTTACATCGGCTTCGACATGGGCGCTTGCGGGCTTTAGGAAGAACCTAGGATATTCTTCTGAGATGTCTCCGCCTATCTCTTCTGCATGCGCGACATAATTTCTGAAACAGCACCATCCTAGGCCCATGGTTCAATCGTGTAGGCTTCAAGCCTTGAGCGATACGGTGTTCTAACCTTAGTTTTCATCACGAGGATTCAAGGGGGTGCGTTGTCCGATTGGAACCAATGGCCGATGACCCCTACCGAGTCCTAGGCGTCCAAAAGGATGCAACGGACGCGGAGATAAAGCGGACTTATCGCAAGTTGGCAAGGCAACATCATCCTGATAGAAATCCAGACGATAAAGCGGCTGAAGAGAGATTCAAGGCAATTCAAGCAGCGTACGACCAGATTGGTACAGCCTCGGCTCGAAAGGAGTATGACCAACAGAGGAGAGTAGAGGAGATGTTTGCCAGAGGCGGCAATCCATTTTCCGGATTTGGTGGAGGCGGCGGCGGCTTCCGAAGCGGCGGACAGGGCTTTGATTTCTCAGACATACTCAACCAATTTATGGGCGGGATGGGGGGAGCCGAAGCTCAACACCAACAACGAAGTAGGCAACAAAGACACCCGTCTCAACCACCGCCAGTAAGAAAGGGTCCAGATATTGAGGCTGGAATTGATATTTCCTTAGAACAGGCCCTCAGCGGCACGAAAATTGAGTTTGGACATCGTCGATTAAGAATATGTGAACGATGTGAAGGTAACTCATTCAACTCTCGAAAACCATGTCCAAAATGCTCAGGTAAAGGCGTTGAATCAAGATCCTCGACAATCACGGTTAGCGTACCTTCAGGTGCTCAGCACGGTCAACAATTACGTCTCAAAAAAATGGGTCATGAACACCCCCAAGGAGAGGCTGGAGACTTGCTAATCACAATCCGTCTAGATGCGGAAGAAGGACGTCGTTGGGAAGGTGGTAGATTGATTCAGGAGGTTCCAGTTCCGTACTCGACTTTGATGTTAGGCGGTGCAGTTAGGATACGCACTCCAGCGGGTAAGCGAGTACAAATCGAAGTCGTTGAAGGCACACGGATTGGTGATCGTCGCCGTCTTGTTGGCCACGGCCACGACGGCGGTCCTCTAGATATTGAATTCATTCTGGCCGAGCCAGAAAAAGTCAGCAAGGAACAGAAAGAAGCACTTGACCGATTGAAAGAATCGGGCCTTTGATTAAACATCAATTAAAAAACGCTCTTTTTGGGCAAGGGTCATGCGGGAAGTCAGAGATTTTGGCAAAGTCGCCGACTTCTTGCTTCCTCGCAGTTTCAAATTACACGCAGCGGTCCTAGTAATCAGCCTACTAATGGTTCCAGGACTGATTGCTAGCCTAACTCCAATCGATGTGAACGCATACGATATGGAATCACCCGAATTAACCGCTAATCAAGTTGTAGCGGATGAATTTGAAGCGGCCGAAAAAACTCATGGTTTTGCAGTATCGGTTAGGGGCAAGGATGCGATTTCATTATCCACATCTGCACCACATTTCACCTCAGATGGGGAGATAGATTACGCCAACTTACCCCATCCATCAGAAAGGGTGGATTACCAAGGAAGAAGCGCAGGTTTGGTCGGTGAGGATATCCCATTGGGAGGAATTCTCAATCTAACAATTCTGAGGGAGATAGAGAATAAGACCGCCATTGCGAGTACGCATTATCTATCGAATTTTACTCGACCATTGGTAACCGAATTAACCGGTACTGGATTCATGGGACCAATGTCCCTACCCGATTTACTGCGAGCCTTCATGGCTGGTGAATCGTTACTAACTCAACCGACAATCAATGTATTTGGAATACCCCAACCTGCAAAAACAAATTGGGAAGATTGTGGAGTTTTGGAATGTCTAACCTATGATGACCCAAACGTCACTCAAGCCCACATTGATTTGGCAGCACATCGGATGATTATGTACTCAGATGGGGCAATGCTTCGATGGTTCTCATCCGATAGAGGATTTACCCACGATGAGAATAGCACATTGATGGGTCCAATTGGAGGAACAATTCGTGAAGACGGCACCTTCGACGAAGACGTAACTTGGGGCCCTGGTCGATGGTCAGCATCCACGACTTGGATTTTGATTCAATTAAGTCGAACCGATTTGGAGGAAAATGGAATTACATATTTCTGGGCTGATGCAAAAAATGAGCCCGATGGATATCGATTCGAAGGTCTTGACTTGGTCACAACACCTCCTGAATTTACCATTGATGATTGCAGGGAGTTACGTGAACAAGGACTAGAGGTATGCAGCTTTGAATGGGCAATCATCGATTTAGAAAAGCAGATGCGAACTACAGATCAACTCGCTGTAACCTTCTCAATAAATGAGGGTGTAAACGTAGAATTGAATCGCGAGTTGATCGAATCTAGTTTACTGCTAATCGCTATGGCATTAGCAATCGCAGTCCTACTCTGGTTCAGTCTAAGGAGGGCATCTGATGTTGTTATTGTCGGAGCCACCTTAATTTTCGCACTACTCTGGATGCAGGGTTCAATTGGGTGGATGATGGTTCTCGGTGAAAGATATGGATTCAAGATAATCAGCAAGAGCCAATTTTCCAACTTACTTCCAATACTCGTCATTGCTCTTGGTATTGATGACAGCCTACACGCGCTGCATCGCTACAAGGAGGAGAGGCGCCGAGGACGTACGCCAGAAGAATCAGCTCACTCATCATTATCTAGAGTTGGAAGAGCAATCATGTTGACGTCTTTCACTACTATGTCTGCGTTTGCTGCAAACTTGACCTCTGACATTGCAGCACTAAGGTCATTCGGAGTTGAGGCAGCATTAGGGGTCGCTGCAGCATTTATTCTGACAGGCATCTGGGCGCCGTTAATTCGAATGGATTGGGATAAACATCTCCGAGGAAAAGGAAAGTTACCAGAAGAAGAGGAAGGTATAGTTCACATGATAAGTGAAGAAAATCTAGTGAAAATTGCAGATAATTCCTCAAAGAATTCGGCCGTTTTACTCGTCTTGATTTTGGCAATCACGGCCGTTGCTGTGCCTATGATGCTCAGTCTTGAAGGAGATTTCAAGGTAGAAGATTTCCTCGATGAAGAATCCGATTTCGCTCAGGCGGTCGAGCTAGTCAATACTAGATTCAGTGACGAAGGGGAGCCAGCGGTAGTAATTATCGAAGGCGATATGCTAGATCCTAGGGTCTTCGCAGCGATTCAGGCAACTAGAGACAATATGGCCAATTCAAGTCCTAACGATCCTGGGAAATATACCAAGACTCCACTAGGTACACCCGAACTTCATGCAGTAGATGAGTTAGTTTGGGCCGCTAAGGCTAGTATGTTCGCCAACGTTACGCCATTTGTTGAAGCCGGTTGGCAATCTGACTCACTTGAATGTGATACACTATTCACAGGATTACCAGACGATGCCGACAGAGATTGCTTGCGATTCATGTATGGATTCGTCTATGTCTATGGGGTTCCAGAAGGCGGATACATCCCACATATTCCACCATCATTGACGGCGCTTAACATCGCTCCAAATTGCGAAATAGACCCTGAAATGGTACATCTTTGTCAAGATGGTAGCATTCCAGAATACCCTCGAATGACACTTCGATGGGGTATCGCAAACCCTGAACAGTTCATCGTTGTTGAACAGGTTTTGACAGAGATGGAAATGGATATGCAACCCTTCCAAGAGTTGGCTGCTCAAGACATCTCACAAAGGGCAGATATAGAATCTGCTAGTGAAGAATATCCGGTAACATGGGCTATCGCTACCGGTGATCCAGTAACTCGTTTTGTCGCTGCCAATAGCATGCAGAATCAACTTCAAGGCACACTAGTCTTAGGAGTTCTATTTTGTCTAATCACACTATGGTGGGGATTCCGAAAGGTCGAGTATGGGTTTGATGACTATTCAATTAGGGACCTTGCTGTATCCTCGCCGGTAATTATTGCAATTACCGGATATGTATATCTCACAGTTAGCGTAAATCTCGCTATTGCAATTGCAATTCTATTAGTCATAGGCGCTGGATATTGGGGAACTAGATCTCTCTCGACTGCAATCTTTACGACAATTCCGATTGTGATTGTCATAATTTGGTTGTACGCAATAATCGCGGCTGCTGGATATGGATTGAACATGGTTACAGTCGCAATTGCTGCGATGAGTCTAGGTGTAGGAATAGACTACGTTATTCACGTGGTTGAGAGGTATCGAGAGGAACGCGCAACAGGTGCAGATGTAGAGACCAGCATCAAGGCAATTGGTGGGGCTGCAGGCCTTGCCCTGTTCGGTTCAGCAGTCTCTGATGTAACAGGATTCCTAATCATAACACGCTCTGCAATGGGCTTCTTTGCGAGCTTCGGTTTGTTCTGTGCCGCAATGATTGGGCTTTCCCTGTTCGCCAGCCTAGTCGTTACACCAGCAATGCTTGGGGCTATGTCTCGGACGAGGAGCAAGGAGACTCAGCAGGTTGAAGCGGTTGGGGCTTGACGGCTGGTCGAACCACATGGATGCATCCGATTCGTTGACCGACCTCGAGAGGGGAAAGGAAGACTGTGTAATGCGGTTTGCTGATGATCAAGCATTCCGAGTAGATTATCTCGATATCAGACTGGCTTGTCCTTGCGCCAAGTGTGGACCTAGACAGGAAAATGAACAGCGAATTATTGAATTCCGTGAGGAGGTCATGAGATTACGATTGGACAAGCCAAAGGCCGAATTAGTCGGCCGCTATGGCTTACGATTTTCATGGCCTAGCGGTTGTTCCAGTGGCATTTTCTCCTTTCCTCTACTACGTGGTGTATGTGAAGAAAAAGGCACAATAATTGACTAATTTGGTAGTTTTTACTGTCCAAAATGAGGCTTAAATTTGGATAGAAGCGCTCAAAGGTAACGCCTGATTCCGCAAAGCATCGCAATGTGGGATTCCCTCCCTCGCTGCGGTGGGTGATTCAATGAACCCAGATGAGCCAGAGGACGATGACAATACGCCCGAAGAGGAGGAGTGGCAACTCTACTCAACGGCTGGTTATGCTGCCGCAGAAGACCCTTGGGAAGATCTAGTTGAGGTTGAAGATGACAAAGAGGAAGAAGAGGAATGGTTCGATGGTGACGATTTCGAAACCAATGGACAAACCTTGGATTGGGATTCCCCTCCTTGTCCTGCTCCATTAGGTATCGCTCACATGATTCGACTCGGTACCTGCAATCACTGTTTACACCGAGTCGGCGGGCGACGAACAGAAGAAACCGGGGAAAAGGGGGGTGCCGCGCTTCGCGCTGAGGCCTTTGCAAAAGACAAGGAATTGGAATCATTCGAGGCGCCCGATCTATGTCCACTTTGCGAGAACCTCTTCGAGGATGTCGACAATATCGTTGAGAGAATAGTCGAAGAAACCGGTGAACTAGATCATGGCTCATTACAAGTTGGAGTCCACGTTCCTAAGGATCTAATTCAGGAAGAGGACAGAATTCGTACCCGTCACGCTGCACCAGGTTCTAGACCCCTAAAAGCAGCATTTTCTGAAGCTGTACAGACCGGGGTTTCTGCCCGCATGGATGGTGTTGAATTCGTTAAAGAAAGACCGGATTTGATGATTTTAATCGATTGCTTAACCCTCAGGATCGATGTTGATATTCGGCCCGTATTCATCTACGGCCGCTACAGAAAGTTGGATCGAGGAATACCACAGACTCGCTGGCCTTGTCGTGCTTGTCGCGGCCGTGCAGAGGGCTGTGAAGCCTGCGAAGGAACAGGACTTCAATACCCCGATTCTGTGCAGGATCTAATCGGAGAACCATTCCGACTAGTATTGTCTGCAGAGGATACCTCATTCCACGGAATGGGTCGAGAAGACATCGATGTACGGTGTTTAGGAAGAGGCCGTCCTTTTGTTCTAGAGGCAAAGCGTCCAAAGGTCCGTCGCACTGACCTAGAGGAAGTCATGGAAGTAGTCAACTCAAACGCATCGGGGAAAATCGAAATTAGCGATTTACGTTGGACGAACCGCAGTGAAGTTAGTCGAATAAAAGAAACTAGAGCAGAGAAGTCCTACACCATCCGATTCTCGATTGAGGAGCCGCCTGAAGAGTCCTTCATCGTTGAATCAATCTCTAATCTATCCGGGGTCACTCTGGAACAACAAACACCGAAGAGAGTATCTCACCGTAGAGCGGAAAAAAAACGCAAGCGTAAGGTTGTGTCAATCGACAATGTAGTAGTCGAAGACAATGAAGTGCAGTTTTCGGTGCGCTGCGAGGCTGGAACATATGTCAAAGAGTTGGTACATTCCGACGAAGGTAGAACAGTTCCATCAGTAGCAGGAGTTTTGGGCAGTCCCTGCGAAGTAATTTGGCTGGATGTTGAGGATATCCACGCTGACTGAAGCCCGTAGGGCTCAGATGGGCTTAAGAATGGGCGGCAGGTCGACCGCTCGCACGACCTATGGTCTATGGGTGAAAAATCATGCGCAGAAGTCACGGTACTCGTCAAGGAACTCGCAGTATTCTACGCCGGTCCAAAACCCAGCGTGGTCGAATAGATATCGCTCGAGTCATGCACCAATACGAGATTGGTGATAGAGTCGCAGTCGTGCTTAATGGCTCTCAGCAAAAGGGTATGCCCCACCGCAGATTCCAAGGTGCAACTGGGGTAATTGAAGCCAAGCAAGGCCGAGCATGGGTTGTCGCTCTTCACGATAAGAATATGGCAAAGACAGTCATAGCCCGCCCAGAGCACCTACATCCATTGGAGTGATTTACATGAGCAAGAGAGAGTTTGTCGACTTCGCTACAGTACGTGACTTACTATTGGACACACGAGAACGCCGCGGTGAGTTATCTTACGAACAGAAAGTCGCTCTACAACATGCTGAATGGGCAGCTAGTGAGAATCGAGGCGGATTAAAGACAAGTCCAGAGATATTCACTAACCTATTCGGTGATCTCGCAAAGAATGAGAAATTAGGTCAACATCCAGAAGTTTGTGCAAAGATTGCCGAACTTGCTCCAATGAAGGTCGAGGATGTTCGAGTCATCATCGCTTCCAAGAGAATCGCAATGGATACAGACGAGGTAGAAGAAATCATCACCATCGTCAGACAACACATTCTTTGAGTCCAAGACTCCACTTTTTGACTAAAAGTCAGTATTTTACCTTAATTTTGTCAAATCCTAAGGAACACATTCATTCATGAGGGATAACCGACTCTCAAGGACTGAGGAATATGCAGCCGAAGGGCAATGTAGACGGCGGCGCAGCCGATGGTCCATTTGCATCTGAAACTCATGTTCGTGTTCTTGATGTAAAGGAAAGAAGACCTGTAGGAATGGAAATACATGCTATTTCGGAACCAGGCCTCCACATTGTTCGGGCAAGATTGAACGATGGTTTTACCGCTAAATCCGGTGATTATTTCGCTCTTGAATCAGGTAAGTCCGGACCATTATCTCCAATACGTTTCCAAGACCTCTCAGGAGATGCAAATTCAGCATTGCAAGAATCGGTTGCTGAATCAATCAAAGTGAACCCAGACCCACATTTGGGATTCTATAATCGGGCCAACAATATTTCACTCAAGGTTCACGCCTTCCAACTACTCCCTGGAGTTGGTAGTTCAACAGCTAGGTCTTGGGTGGAAATACGTGGACCAAATGGCTGGGTAGACTTGGATGAAGTGAGCCAAAAACTGGATATTGACGCAGTCGAATTGCTAGCAGAGCGATATGTTAGTGAAATGGAAAACCCAGCAGAAGTTCCATGCCTGCTAGATTTACTAGTTAGAGTCGGCGCCTAATCGAGGTGGGCGCATGGACGACCTCGACGTCAGATTGTTAGTAGAATTACTCCGTGACCGAATAACCCCTGATCGTTCTCTTGGCCAACATTTTCTACTGGACGAGGATGTTATTGCTAGGGCTGTGGAAATCGCCTCAAAGAGCCATCCAATAAACGAGCATAGTCATGTTTTGGAGATAGGACCGGGTCCTGGTTCCTTGACGCTGGAATTATTGCGAACCGGAGCAAAAGTAACTGCTATTGAATTAGACCAAGAAGCCACATCTCACCTCGCTAGAGTTTTCAACGGTGCAGATGGTAAATTGCAAGTCATTCACGCCGATGCACTAGAAATCGATTGGCCAGAAGAAATCACTCACATCGTTTCCAACCTCCCATACCAGATATCTAGTCCGGTGTTAGCGAAAATCCAGAAGTATCACTCTAGTTCTCAACTCAAAGGGATTTCATTACTTGTTCAAGAAGAATTTGCTGAACGCATGGCGATGAACAAAGGGTATGCAACCCGTGGTCCATTAGGTCATTCCCTTTGGCTTGATTTTGATGTTGAATTGGACTCAAAGGTTGCACCACATTCATTCAGTCCATCACCACGAGTCCATTCACGTTTGACAAACCTAATTCCCGTTAACCGGGAAATGATACAATCAATTGACAACCGACTATTCAGAATGATAATCACGGAATGTTTTGCAAATAGGCGTCGAAAACTAAGGACCTCCCTGAAAAAACCACCTAAACGCCTCAATAGAATATCTGGTTGGCATCGTTCTCGCTGGGAAACAGCAACCAAGACAATACCTAGCGAAACTCTTGATCTCCGACCAGAGAATCTAACTTCCGAGGATTGGGCCTCCCTAATCAGCCAAATTACTCAGTCGTGAACTTACTGAGAACAAGTGAACCACGCCTTCAAAGCCCACAGTAGGGTCCGGGACGATAGCGCAGCGTGTGTAGACGCTGCTGGGAAGGGAGTTGGTTAAATGGCCAAGAAGGACACATATCTCGCGCTTTTGCGTAGAGGAATTGATGAAAATACGGCTCAACTCTTGGCTGACTCGGGTATCAAAGTCGGCGATTTAAAGAAACTCGATGAAGAGAAACTTCGCAATAACTACGGCCTCAAGAAAGAGATTGCAAAGTCCGTACTTGAGGCTGTTAAATCCGGACCAAGAGCCTCTGCAAAGCAACGTTACCTAGCCGACGTTCTCTCAAAAGACAAGAAGAAGCAGGTCGACAAAATCGAGGAGCAACGCTTCAAGCGAGAGCAGAAGGATATCGTTTCAGAGCTCAACGAGAAGAAAGAGGAATTACGGATAGCTAAAGTTGAGGCATTCCGTTCGAAGAAATTGGTTATGAATCGCTTAGGTAAAACCGTTGAACTCATCGTGAAACTAGAGAATTCATTTGATGATGAATCCAAGCGGGAACAGCGTACCAAACTACGCGACCAACTTGAGACTAGGGGTCTAGAGGCGGCTAGAGACCACGAGATGCTTGAATTGGTAGGTACACCTCAAGACATTGTTGACTTCCGTCGAAAAATAGCTCCTAAATTATGTATGTATGCTTGCCCCGAATGTGGTGAAGAGATGGATCCTCGAGGCGGTAATGTGATTGAAGATACGAGAGACTTCTCATTTGTTTGCTGGGATTGTGAGGAAGAATTCCATGCACCAATGGCAAACTTTGTCGATGAGCAGCTAAACAATGGCTCTCGAATTAAAATCGATCCAAAGATGAAACCTCGAGAAAAGCTTGTTCGAAAGCCTAAGAAGAAGTCAGCCGACATAATCAAGGATGCGATGATTAAGGATTTGGAAGCAACCGGTGCATCTGCTGAAGAGATGGCGGCTGCGGTGGAAGCAAGCGACCTGACAGGCGGTCTGATGAGTATCGATGAGTGGATTGACCAGACACTCGCTGCAAAGGGCTACATCCAAGCTCAAGAGCATCGAGAAGACTTCATTCTCGCTACAGGTGCAGGTGCTACTAAGTTCAACAAGTGGATGAAGAAGGCTGGCCTTGTCTTCAATAAGCAAACAGGCCAATGGACCCGCTGGAAGAATGATTGAGTTCACAGGTCGATTTCAAGACGAATAATCGACTCGGAGTGCCGTGGCGATAGTCCGATTCTTTCGCGGGGCCCTTCTTCTTGGGGTTGCCGAAGCTGAAGAAAACGAGCCTTTGGTTGAGGTGGCCGAGAAAGCAGGGGTTGACATTCCAACTAATTGTACATCGGGCAACTGCGGCACATGTTTGGTTCGTTTGAAGGAGGGGAAAATCGAATATCCTGAGCCATTACCACCAGGGCTTGATGAATTTCTAATTGAGGATGGAGGGGTTCTGTCGTGCTGTATGCAAGCAAGCGGAACCTGCGATATCGATGTAATTCCTCCTTTGTGATGTGTTATTATGGACGACCAAGAATTTCTCTTCTTAGTTATCTTCAATTTTGTAGGGGTAGGAATTGCTGTATGGTTTCTCTACACACGCCTTCGTGCGAAACTTGTAGAAGTAGAGGATCGTAAAGCACGAAGATGGAAACGTGATAGTAAATTGGAGAGTGAAGAATGATGGATACGATTAACCTGAAAGAAAAACTGGGCAAATTTTCTGACCATTGGTCGCCAAAAGTTATTGCCGAATTAAACGATTATCAATTCAAATTAGTGAAAATCCAAGGGGAATTTGTCTGGCATAATCATCCAGATACCGATGAAGTTTTCATCGTAATTGAGGGTAGCATGAATATCGAGTTTGAGAACGAAACAGTTCAACTCAACGAGGGTGAGATGCTTGTGGTTCCCAAAGGTATCGAACACAAACCATACGCAGAATCTGAATGCAAAGTTATGCTAGTCGAACCTCGTGGTGTAGTGAATACCGGAGATGCTGACAGTGAACTCAAAGCGGATAATGACGTCTGGATTTGACGACTTATTCATTAATCGCAGCAGTCCATCTATCTGCCTGAGGTACACCAACAACTTCGATATGACATGCAAGAACTCCTTTCTGTTGATTTATTTCAGAGCGAAGCTCCATCAGGTCGTTTATACAACACGGGCAATGTGCTCGTGTTGGTTGTATCCACAACTGGACAATTCCAGAATCATCAACTTCAACACCCTTCAGTATTGATTCATTGGTAATCTCAATTCCATGAGGTTCAGTTCTTCCGCGTAGTAATCGTGCAAGCCGCTTCTGAGCCGTTTTTTTGACTCGGCTCATGCGTCCCACTCCGTAAGCAGGCCCCATGAATCTCCCATAGTCAGGCATTCCATCCCATCTGGAGTTCGAGCAAATGTATCCTCAGTTCCAATAGCCCCTGAGTCATAGATCACCTTAGGTTCAATCGCCATTGTTCCTCCAATTGGGAGTTCTCTATCGAAGCGATCGGCGATAACAGGAGTTTCATCGAGCTCTAATCCTACTGAATGACCCAGGAAAACTGCTTGTTCAGGTGGCATTCCCATAAGATGTTCAGAGTAGCCCATTTCTTCGGCCATTGCACTACCAATTCTCCATGCCTCTGAACAATAGTCTCCTCTTCCAAGACTTGCAACAACTGAGTTCCTAATCTCGGCCATATCATTCAATTTACTAACGGATTCTTCATCGAGTCGACCTGCGCAGAACATTCTCGTACAATCTGAAACATATCCACGATGTAGATGAACGATATCGACGATAACAGGCTCGCCGGCCACGACTTTTGCATGGCCAGCACCCAGTGAAGAGATTGGACTTGCTCCTAACCCACCGATAGCCGAATCGAAGTATGATGGAACGGCTCCGGATCTTCCTGCAGCGATTACAACTCGGTCGCAATCCATCGGCCATCGCCTCATCCTAATGCGACCTCCAAATCCTGCTGCTCGACTAACTTCATCGGCAGCAGCAGCCATTTCTAATTCGCTACGCCCTTCTCCGCCAACTTCTCTAACTGCTTCAAACATTTCTCGATTTATTCGTCCGCTTTCTCGCAGCATTTCAAGCTCCCAAGCAGATTTTGTTTCCCGCAAACCGTACATTAGGTAAGTCGCATCCTGCATTTCACCTAGTGCGGACATTCTTCCAGAGAAGTACTGCCACCTATCATGAGGCATTTTTCCAGCCAACATAGCAGGCGCAGAAGTTGCGCCAAGTGAACGGAGTGCATCCGTCATTTGCCTCATCCTTGGCTGAGCAGTAATCGGGTCCGGAGCATTATCGCCCCCCGATTCAAATTTCGCTCTTCTCAGTGATTTTCGAACCCAATGGGTGTTCTCAATATCCGACCCCTCAGCCCCGATGAGAATCATACCGTTTTGTCTACCACCAGTCAACCAGTAGAGTTCCACTGGGTCATCGATTAGGGCCGACTCAAAACCAGTTTCTGCAAGTGCCGACGACAAGCGACTACGGCGCTCTTCCAATTCAGTAACCGGCACTCGCCAGTCTTCCCCATCTGGGCCGGTAAGTCGCTCCGCATCCCACGCCATCAACTCGCCACTACGGCAGAGACACAAAGGCATTGGGGGGGAGTTCTGAGGCGACCTATCTCCATCATTATCAAAAGACGCCTGCTGGTGGCGCACATCGTGAAAGACGTTCTATCCTTGGACGATATTCACCTAAGCGGTAAGCGTGTGCTATATCGCGTCGACATTAATTCACCTCTTCATCCAGAGACTGGTGCCTTCCTAGATGATGGAAGACTTAGGGCGATTCTACCTACTATAGCTGACCTTTCCGAATCTAAAGTTGTGATTCTTGGGCATCAGTCTAGGCCCGGTAAAGATGATTTCACAGATCTTTCAGGTCATGCAGAAAGACTTGGCAGAATTCTTGGCCGACCTATTCGTTTTGTTCCTGATGTCTGTGGTAAAGAAGCGATAGATGCTATTCGAAGTTTGCAAAATGGGGAGATTCTATGCTTGGACAATGTAAGAATGCACAACGAAGAAATTTCCCTAAAGAAGGCAGAATTGGATGAATTACGAATATCTCAAATCGTCTTGAATCTAGCTCCTGAATTTGATGCCTATGTTACTGACGCCTTCGCCGCAGCACATCGTAATTCTCCCACTTTGACGGGTTTTGCAGATGATTTGCCCTGTATCGCAGGGCGCTTGATGCAACGAGAGATTAATGCCCTACAAACTGCCGTTACAAACCCGCCGCGACCATACGTTGCAATCCTCGGCGGGGCTAAGGCGGATGATTCGTTCCGAGTAGCTCAGAATCTAATCAATCGAGGAGTAGTCGATACGATTGCCTTTGTCGGGGTGGTTGGAAACATGGTTCTCTGGGCTCAAGGCATTGATATCGGAGAAGGAAATAAGGAATTTATCCGAGGAACATTAGGAGACGATTTCGATATCGCTTGGGAAATGGCTAGCACACTAGTAGCGAATCATTCGGATTTACTCTTAGTCCCCACGGATGTTGCTGTGGAAATAGACGAAGAAAGAGTGGGACTTACCGTTAAGGAACTTCCAGTTCCACATCCAATTTACGATATTGGAGTGGAGACTCTAATGCAATTAAGGCCCATATTGATGCAAGCGGGCTGCATTCTATGGAATGGACCTGCTAGTTACTTTGAGAAGCCCGCCTTTGCCTTTGGAACAATTGAGATTCTTAACATGTGTACCGAAACTCAAGCCATGACAATTGTAGGCGGTGGTCATACCAGTGCGTTAGTGAACTCTCGAGGAGTTGCAGACAAAGTATCACACAATAGCACCGGTGGAGGAGCCTGTCTGCAGATGCTTTGTGGAGATAGAATGCCGGTTATCGAAGCACTGGAACATTCTGCAGAAAAGTTTCGTTAGAGAAATTCCGCCAAAATACTAATCAGCCCTGAGCGATTAGAATTAGGTATGGAAGAAGAGCAAAACTCCGGCACACTGGAAGGTACAACAGAACCAACAGTAGTAGATGCGGGAAGAGTATTCGTCAACACTGGTCCGAATTACCCAGTTCAGAAGAACCAAGCTGCAAAGGTAATTGGGATACTGGTTATCATCTGGGGAGCGTTCAATTTACTCGGATCGCCACTAACCCTGCTGTCGGATTTTGGAGCGACGGATCTTGAAGGGAATCCGATAAGCTATCCGACAGAATATTTTGTTGTGGCCATACTATCTTCAATTATAGTGGGAGTAATTTCTATTTTCGCTGGTTATCAGATTACTCAATACCAGAAAAAAGGTATTTGGCTTATGTTTGGGGCATTTGCTATTGCTTGGATTTCTTCGATTGTAATATCTACAATTCAAGGTAATGCCATGGATACTGCAGATACAGGTGGTTTTGGTGCCGTAATGGGCGTAGGATCTGGAGTTTGCGGTATTTTCTGTTATGCTATTTGTGGTATAATTGTAGCAATACCACTAATGTTAACCGATGGCGGAATGGAGTAATCATCTGAGGTTACTCAAATCCAGCATATGACCAATTCGGGAGTTAACGTCCTCAATAATTGCTGCCAGTGCTGAATCGTCTCGACCTTCTGCTCGCATTACTAAAATCGGCTCTGTATTCGAGGGTCTGCAAAGATACCAACCATCAGGATAGCGAACTCTGATTCCGTCCACAGTCGACTTTTGCATATCTGCAAAAGAACCTTCTACAGCCGCCATAGTTTCTTCTCTTCCCGCAACTAATGGAATTTTTGTTTCATCTGTCGAAGGGTAATCAGGTAGGTTAGCGAATCTCTGTGAGAAACTCATCCCACCATCCTTGGGTGAAGAATCACGTCCAACAATCTCCAGCAAACGAGCAGCATTGTATAGCGAGCAATCGAATCCAGGCCACCTATCATGGAGGAAGAAGTGGCCTGACATTTCCCCAGCCATAACCGCTTCTGGATTACTTCGCAATTCTCTCTTCATGAATGAGTGTCCGGTACGCACCATCTTTGGTACTCCGCCGCTAGCTAGTATCGCTTCTTCTAGTGCCATACTGCACTTTACATCGAAGAAAACGGTACGCTCCGCCTCTGTTCCATCGCGGCGATCAACTAAAACATCAGCCGCAATTACCGCCATTAAACGGTCTGGGTGTATGAATCGGCCTTGCTCATCAACGACGCCGATTCGGTCTCCATCTCCATCCATACCAATTCCAAATTCGCAATTATTCTCAACCACGGCTTTGGATAAATCGGCCATATTCTTCTGGCGTGTTGGATCAGGAGGATGGTTAGGGAAAGTATTGTCCCATTCACAATAAATTGGTACTAACTCAACTCCAAGTCTTTGCATTAGTGATACTGTCAATGGACCAGGTACAGCATTACCACAGTCGATTGCGATTCGGATTGTACGTTGAGGCATACCTGCATTTTCCATGACAGTCTGCAATACTTGTTCTTCAAACTCTGGCATTTCAGTTATTGTTCCAGACCCACTGTGGAATTCACCAGCATCGAAAGTAGCCTTCAGTTCCTGCAATTCTTCTCCAGCCATTGGTAAAGTCCCTCGACAAATCTTGAATCCGTTATACTCAGGAGGGTTGTGGCTCGCAGTAATTGCCACTGCTGCATCGACAGACAAGTCCACAGTGGCTCGATATAAGACTCCAGTAGTAGTAATTCCAAGGTCGATAACATCGGCACCTGCTTCGGTTATTCCTTGCAAAAAAGCCTGATGTAATTCAGGCCCTGATTCACGAATATCTCGAGCCACTGCAATTGATTTAGCATCGACATGAGTAACCAGTGCAGACCCCAGCCTATGGGCAAACTCTGCATCCAGTTGGCTACCGGCCAGCCCACGAATATCGTAGGCCTTGAACACACTCATGGATTAGACGGAGAACTTTTCCTTCATCATTCCATCGTGGCTTTGGCAAACGAATAGTCGGATCTTGAAGGATTAATTCGACCCAGAACCCCGTACTGCTCGAGCCACGACCTCTACCTTTGCACCTGCAGGTAATTCCCTAACTCCATAAGCTGCACGAGCAGGAAGAATAGTGCCTTCCAACCAAGCTGCATAGACTTCGTTAAATTCGCCAAATTCAGCCATATCTTCTAACAGCACCATGACCATAACCAAATCTGCTTTATCTGCTCCGGCTTCGCCTAGCAGTGCATCGATTTTTGATAATGCGCTGGCGGCCTGTTCAGCCATAGAATCACCACCGTCAATTCCAATTTGACCGGCGACCCAAATATCGTCTCCAACAACCATACAAGGATTGTATGGAAACATCGGTTTTACGCCTGCATAGATTGGTTCCTTCTTACTCATGCACAAACCAGTCAAACTCGGATGATAGGGTTATTCCCTCATCAATCCCTTAGCATATCCACGATATCTATGTGGTCAGCGGCGACGGTATCTTTGGTCAGCTCGTCAATCGGTACCCATGCAGCAGATACTGCGTCGTCCGCCCCTTCCGGTTCGGTATCGATATCAGCATCTACGAGATAGAAAAGACCCACACAGTGTTTTCGAGGATCTCTACCCGGTGCGCCTAGTACATGCAAAACTCTAGGATTTTGGCCTTCTATGCCGGTTTCTTCCTGTAATTCACGTAGAACCGCATCTTCTGGGTCTTCTCCATAATCAACAAAACCCCCTGGGAATGCCCACATTCCTTCCCATTCTGCTGGGTCCGGACCACGTTCTATCATCAGCAATTCGAGTCCATTTTCGGTTTCTCTTGCCGATACGGCATCAACGGTAACCGATGGACTATGATATCCATCTCTACCACATGTAGGACAACGCTTGGTATTCTCTTCAGCTTCCATAGCGTCTCTTCCTCATTTGATAATCTTCAATCGCTTCGTATAGGTCTCTTCGACCGAAAGATGGCCAATGTACATCGGAGAAGTATAGTTCTGAGTACGCTATCTGCCACAAAAGGAAATTCGAAACCCTTTCTTCACCCGAGGTCCTGATTACCAAATCAGGGTCGGGTAAATCTGCAGTATAGAGTCTATTTGAGATAGTTGATGGGTCGATTGAATCGAGTTCAATCGTTCCAGAAGCATGGGCCTCGGCAATTTCCTTGACCGCATCAACAATTTCCTCTCTGCCGCCATATGCAAGACATACTGTGAATAGGAAATCGCTGTACTGCGAGGTTGCATCTTCTGCAATTTTGATTGCATCTCGAACTTTATCAGGAAGTAACTCCTTACGTCCTACTACCTGAACTCGAACCTTGTTATCATGAATCAATGGGTCCTGTGAAATTTCTTCCAGTCCAGATACATAGAGATCGAATAGCGTCTCGAGTTCTGTTTCATCTCGAGATGAGAGATTCTCAGTCGACAAAGCATAGACGGTTAGGTAAGGGATTTCTAGGTCGAGAACCCAACGCATAACTTCCTTCAATTTGTGCTTTCCAGCAGAGTGACCTGCTTCAGTTTGCAAGGAACGATTCCATGCAAATCTTCGATTTCCATCCATAATCATTGAGATGTGCTTTGGCATCATTTCAGGGCCTGAGGAAACCACTCTTTCACGAAGTCGATTTCTTCTGATTCTGTCAGTACGAGAGATGAAACTCCATGCTAGCCGCGAATTCGCAACCCATCTAGCTGGGGTGGCAATAATTCGCCATCGCAATAACCAGTGTGCAAGGGCATCAATTCTGCGCCCTAACCCACTGCGGGTTCTTCCCATGTCCAAACCAAATGACTACTGCGCTAAAGGTCGTCGGCGGCAAAGGTTCGCATTTGGCATTGAAAAAATCACTCAAAAACAAGGTCTGCTGAGTCGCCGACTTTGTCCAATAGACCTCTCTCGGGATTTACCACGATTACCTGTCCTGCATGATTCCAAACCGGAATATCATGTACGCTATTTCCGGCGTATCCAAATCCTTTCTCGCCGTATCTGGCGATCAATGCCTCAGCCTTCTTGTGATCTCTCAGATTGATGTTTCCGTCCGACCCCAT
>CALEIW010000097.1 GCA_937876055.1 uncultured euryarchaeote | reverse complement strand
CACTGTGCTAAAGCCTTCGAAGCGGCACTAGACAATATTGCAGATCGAACCGGAAAAAACCCGCTGCAGCATTTCATCGACGCAATCGTAAACTCGGCGCCCTGCGAAGAGACTACTAGGATTAAGTTCGGTGCAGTCAGCCAACCGAAGGCCGTAGATTCCTCTCCAAGCCGTAGGTTGGATGTGGCACTACGAAATTTGTCAACAGGATGTGCTTCAGCTACAGCAAAGAGCACGAGAACTCTAACCCAGGGGATTATTTCTGAACTTAACAAAGCAGCTGCAGGCGACGTTGCATCATTTGCAGTTGGCAAGAAAGATGAGATTGAACGCATTGCAGCATCTGCTCGATGACCGCTGATGATTTCTGAAGTCAGTATCGAACTTGTATCACGTAGTGATACAATCGGCTTTATGAACCAATGTCAGGTCGCCGGCCCATCCAGAGGTTGGTAGAATGGGTCGTAAGGAAGACAACATCGCAAGGGCTACTGAAGTCATGCACAAGCGAGACAAAATAAGGAATCTAGCTATAGCAGCTCACATTGACCATGGAAAAACTACACTTTCCGACAACTTGATTGCTGGAGCAGGCATGATGTCCGAGGACCTTGCCGGAAAATCCCGTGTATTGGATTTCGACGAACAAGAGAGCGCACGTGGAATTACAATTAACGCGGCTAGTGCATCTATGGTGCACAAAGTCGGAGAAGATGATTATCTCATCAACCTCATCGACACACCAGGTCACGTTGACTTCGGAGGCGACGTAACTCGCGCAATGAGAGCCGTTGACGGCTGTATCATTCTTGCCTGCGCAGTAGAGGGTACAATGCCGCAAACAGAGACTGTAGTTCGACAGGCGTTGAAGGAAAAGGTACGCCCAGTACTTTTCATCAACAAGGTTGACCGCTTAATCAACGAATTACAAATCGATGGACCAGAAATGATGGCTAGGTTTGAGAAAGTCATCGTCAAGGTCAACAAATTGATTCAGACCTTCGCCCCTGAAGACGTAAGAAAAGATTGGCAGGTTTCGGTGCAGAACGGTACAGTAGCCTTTGGATCCGCTTACTATAACTGGGGGATGTCCGTTCCATACATGACAAAGTCGGGACTCAATTTCAAGGATATTTTCGAACATTGCGCTGCAGACGATCAAAAAGGACTAGCAAAGAAAGCTCCTGTCCACGAGGTCCTACTGGACATGGCTGTAGACACTCTACCCTCGCCTTTTGAATCACAAAAATACCGTATTCCTAATATTTGGCAGGGAGATCTAGAAACACCAGAAGGAAAGGCCATGATGGAATGTGATGCTGAAGGTCCACTTTCTTTGATGATTACAAAAATTTGGATGGATCCACATGCAGGAGAAGTTGCGGTGGGCCGGGTTTATTCCGGTTCCATTAAACATGGAGAATCACTTTGGGCGATTGGTGCCGGCAAGGCAGAAAGAGTTCAACAAGTGGCAATGATGGTTGGTGGAGATCGAATCCAGGTCCCTGCTGTAAGCGCAGGAAATATTGCCGCGATTACAGGAATTAGAAGCGCAGCTGCTGGAGTAACCATTTCCCGCGATAAGGATGCAGAACCATTCGAAGCAATTCGTCACTATTCAGAGCCGGTTGTTACAGTGGCTGTAGAACCTAAAGCAATGAAGGATTTACCGAAATTTATCGATGCGCTTAGAGGTCTAGCCAAGTCTGATGCTTCACTTCAGGTTTTCACAAATCAAGAAACTGGTGAGGCATTGCTCGCCGGAATGGGTGAGTTACATCTAGAAATCACAGTCTACAGGCTAGAAGAAGAGCAAGGAATCAAGGTCAATGTCAGCGAACCAATCGTAGTATATCGGGAATCAATTGAGTCAAACAACAATGGTAGTGCTTTCGAAGGAAAGTCACCAAACCGGCACAATAGATTCTACATTGAGGCTGAGCCACTTTCGGCGGAGGTCGTGCAAGCTCTCCGAGAAGGCGAATTTGGAGACGGCGCCGTCAGAAACAAAGACGCAAAGCAAGTTGGCGATAAATTCGCAGAATATGGTATGGATAAAAACCTAATGAGGAAAATTTACGCTATACATGGAACCAATGTGTTAGTCAATGATACAAAGGGTATTCAGAACCTACACGAAACTAGGGAACTAATCATTGAAGGGTTCAACGAAGTGTGTAAGAAAGGGCCTCTCGCAGAAGAACCAATGATGGGTGTTATGATGCGACTAGTGGATGCCAAGCTACACGAAGACGCGATTCACAGAGGCCCTGCTCAAACTATTCCAGCCGTTAGGAATGCCTGCAGGGGGGCACTAATCAGATCAAGACCAGTCATTCTTGAACCAATGCAAAATCTCCGCGTAGACGCCCCTAACGATGTTATTGGAGGGGTTACGAGAGAAGTCACCAACCGAAGGGGAATCATAGAAGATATGCCTGTTGACGGTGGTACGGCTTCTGTAATTGGAAAAATGCCTGTTGCTGAAACTTTTGGATTCTCTAACGACATTCGTGCCGCTAGCCAAGGTCGAGCTGTTTGGAATACTGAAAATGCAGGATTCGAAATGCTCCCTCCTTCTCTATTCGAGAAGACTGTAGGGGAAATCCGGGAAAGAAAAGGTCTCAAGGCTGAAGTTCCTACCGAATTAAACTATACTGATTGATCAATTGATTCTTACCAATTGGAAATCAGTCATATCCCTTAGTAAATCGACAGCAGGGGTCTGTTCTAATTGGTCTAAGCATCCGTGCGCAATTCTGTGATGTTCCATTGCCCTATCTAGAGCATATTGAATTGAACCATTATTGTTCAATTCTTGCACCGCTTCGGCGAGTTCGGAATCATCTGTTGATTCAGTACCGAACAATTTGTGGAACGTGGGCAAATCGGCACCGCTTTCTAAAGCATGAATTGCGATCAGAGTTCGCTTACCTTGAACGATATCACTTCCCGCCGGTTTACCTAGAGTTTCAGTATCACTAGTCATGTCGATATAATCATCCATGATTTGGAAGCACAGTCCTAGATTGAGTCCCCAATTAGCCATATTTGCTACAGTATCGCTATCCGCGCCTGCTAGAATAGCACCAGTTTCAGCGGAAGTTTCGAACATCGCACTAGTCTTTCCTGCAATCATGGAGATATATTCTCCTTCTGTAACGGAATCCCTTTCTTCAAATTCAAAATCTTCTTGTTGACCTTCAGCTACATGTCGTACCATTTGTCCAATCGCGCTTACTACGTGCCTAAGTTGTGAATCGTGTATATGTGAACTATCCGCAAGCATTTCAAAGCCGAGTGCTAACATTGCATCTCCAGCATTTATTGCGGTAGGGTCGTCATATGCAACGTGTACAGCATCCAAGCCCCTACGAATTGGGTCTTGGTCCATAATATCATCATGAACTAAAGTGAAGTTGTGAATTATTTCGATACAAGCACCTAGTGTATAATGCCCTTGATGTCCATTTCCAACTGCTTCGCCTACCAATCTTGGCATTATTGCACGCAACCGCTTCCCTCCTCCAGTGAATAGATGCGACATCGCCCCACGTAGTCGTTTTTGTTGAATTTTTGATAGGTTTTCATGTATAATGTCCTCAACAACTTCTCTATGCTGACTCAATGCTGCCAATACATTACTAGCAGAATTTGCTGGATGTTGAATGGACAAATTGCCACACCTGATAATTTCTGAATTTGTATTGGAGATAATCCCATCGATAGAAAATTTGCCAGATCCCAGGAAATTATGGAAAATAGCCTCAAACCATGGAGCAATTAACTGACTTTTCCATCTCCCCTTCCTTTCCATCATTTGGATTAAAGAGTCATTGTCCAACCAGTCAACGGATTGAATCTCGTTTCGATTGAAATCAACTTCACAATCAGCTTCTACGATTAGAACATGGTCGATTTCGTGCTCTACCCAATCTGAATCCCATCGGCATTTGTATTCAAATCTGCCAATATGGTGAAATTTCCAATCATTAGTGATCGTTCTTGGAATTCCGAGTTCTTGGTTTAATTTCCTTCTTGCGGCTTCTTTGACACCTTCAATTGGGTCACCATTTTCACCATCAATGTCTAGGGGGTGACTGCAACATGAGTTGGCCCAAACGGCTGGAAATGTAATCTTGTCAGAAGATCTCTGTTGCACTAATAATCTGCCTTTACTATCGAAAATCAGTACACTAAATGCTCTGTGAAGAATTCCTTCTCCATGATGGGTTGTGAATTTGCTTGAACTATCAATCACATTATCGTCCGAGTCTAGGCTAAGAACCAATTCTTCCATCATTTCTGCTTGAGATGAGTCTAGACCATCTAGGGGAGTTGAAGGCACGACCATACCAACCAATCCTTTTGAAGAGCACTAACCATATAATCGAAATGGAATATTAGAGTGCTAATTTGGCTTCATGGCACTATCTGAGTGCCTCTCGTGGTGCCAGTTGTTAGCAATTCCAAAACCCTATCTGGTTTCCTACCATCAATAAACCAAACATTGGGGACTATCTCCGAGATTATGGATGCGGATTCTAACTTTAGGAATATACCACCCGTTACATCTTGAGTTGTGTCATGTTCTCCAGACACTTGCTGATTTTTATTCCATATAGGAATCAATGTTGCATTGGGGTTACCGGGTGGTGCTGAGAGTAAGCCTTCTGTATCACCTAACAAGAATATGCAATGTGTAATTCCTGGAATTTCTTTACCCATCCTTACCATCAAATCATCTCCGGATAAAATCCCGAATAATTTTGGTTTACTACAATCTACTACATCACCAAAAGTGATTGGTACTACACCTTCTGAACAGTTTTGGATTGGAGACAAATCTCCAGAAAAATTTGCTCCAATTTCATAAGCCCAAACTGATGGAGGGAAACTTTGGCTGTCTACGTTGTGATTAGCCAGGGAATTGCAAACTTCCCTATTCAATTCTAACATGTCTTCTCGAATAGAAATTACAGCATCTTTTTGTTGTTCAATGATGGAGTCTAGGGCACCATCGGCTATTTTCCATTCTTTGGCTTTTAGATGACCAAAAGAACCTGCACCGTGTACTACTGTAACCTTGTGACCGAGTCTGGATAATTCGCGAACAAGTCGGGAAAGTTTCGATATAGCTTCTCTATCTACAGACTTCATTTTGGACTTGGTGGTGATTAATCCACCGCCAAATTTCATCAGAATATGAGCCATAGTTTACACGCTGGCCAAGGGACTAGACATTTTGTGTTATCCGATAACTTGGACTAATTAGTGATGTTTCTATTAAGTCATATTCATTGCTCACCGTCCTTTCGGAGAGCCATGAATACTGAAGGGGAACTTGACAGATTCCAGCGCTGGTTACAAAGTAGACTAGCGGATGCTGAGAAAATAGAATCTGTAGATGAAAGATTACGAACTTCTAATCGGATTCAAAATGCTATACAAGAATGTATAAACTTCAGACAAGCGATTAATGTTAAACAGACGGTTGCTAACCCATTTGTGACTCGGGAACAACCTGTGCGTGCTGTTAATGAATCAGAGGTTAAACCTGTAAGTTCAGTTACAGGTATATGCAATAAGTGTGAGGCGGAACTAACAGGCGACCTAGAGTTCTGCCCTTTATGTGGTGAATATCAATAAATTCACTCTTCTTCTTGCCAACGTGCACGAGCCAAGACATATTCTGGATCGTCGTTATCCACAACTGTCAGGTATTGGGCTGGCACATTTTCAGTCAAGTAGACAGTCACTCCAGCGTGCCAAATAGTTTCGCCCGCTGCATACATTTGTGCCGTGTCTACCTCTAATATTGTTGGTAGTTTGAAGTGAACGTGGCCAGCCTCTGCAGCGTTCCTAATCGTTGCAGATAGGTGAACATGTGCCCTTCCG